>CANMPY010000006.1 GCA_947499775.1 Bacteroidota bacterium
GCATAATAATTTTGATTTTAAAATTAGCGATGCCTTTTTTAGCCTTAAAGAAAACTCATTATTCCAGCAGGGTAGCGTTGACGTTCATTTAAATATTGATAGGAAAGAAAGACTCATGAACTTTGACTTTAGTGTTGAGGGCATGGTAAAAACCGAATGCGATATATGTTTAGATGCATTCGATTTGACCGTTAAAGGAGCCGAATCCATTGTGATTAAAATAAGTGACGAACCAAAAGAAAGTGATGGTGAAATTATTTATTTGAGCCCCAATGACATTTCAATAAATATATATGATTATATTTATGAAATTATTTGTACAAGCATTCCAATGGCGAAAACATGCAAAGACAATGCGTTTAAAACAAAAGCATGCAATGCCGAAATGTTAACTTTTTTATCAACTACGAACGAAGAAAAACCTAATATTGAAACACAAACCGATCCCAGGTGGGATAAGTTAAAAAACATAAAAGACTAAAAAAAATGGCACATCCCAAACGAAAAATTTCCAGAACCCGCAGGGACAAACGTAGAACTCATGACAATCTTGAGTTTAAACAAATATTTACCGATCCTAAAACTGGCGACAACTCTTTGTACCATCGCATAAATATGGAAACTGGTATTTACCGCGGCGTACAGGTTATTGAAGTGAAAACTTCTTAATATTTTAAAACAAAACCATATGTCACGTATCCGAATAGGATTAGATGCAATGGGTGGAGATTACGCTCCAGCCGAGGCTATTAAAGGCGCATTTAAGGCAACAAGTCAGCCCGACTTTGCTAACGTGGATATTGTGTTAGTTGGCGAAAAAAATGCCATTGAAGCTTCACTTCTTGAGCTTCAAATTTCTTATCCATTCGAAATTATAGACGCTCCTGACACAATAGGCATGAGCGAGCATCCTACCAAAGCTGTTTCGGCAAAACGAAATTCGAGCATAATGGTTGGATTGAAAATGCTGATGGAAGGCCGACTCGATGGTTTTGCCAGCGCAGGCAATACCGGGGCAATGATGGTAGGCTCCCTTTATACTGTTCGTACTATTGACGGTATATTTAGGCCAGCTATTTCTACCATTCTACCTCGCCCTTCGGGCAAACATGGTTTGATGTTGGATGTAGGAGCAAATGCGGATGTAAAACCTGACGTTTTGGTTCAGTTTGCCAATATTGGATCGATCTATGCTAAATTAATAATGGGCATAGAAAACCCAACAGTAGGTTTGCTTAGCATAGGCGAAGAAAAAGAAAAAGGCAATATTTTAACTCAGGCTACTTATCCTCTATTAGAAGATGACCGCTATATAAATTTTATAGGCAACGTTGAGGGCAGAGATTTGTTTACCGACAAAGCCGATGTAGTTGTTTGCGATGGTTATACCGGAAACGTGGTATTAAAAGCCTGCGAAGGCATGTTTTATCATTTGATGAAACGCGGTGTAAAGGATGACTACTTAGATCAATTTAATTTTGAAAACTACGGGGGGTCACCCATTCTTGGTGTGAATAAGCCAGTTGTTATAGGTCATGGTATTTCAAAAGCCGCAACCTTTACCAACATGTTAAAACTAACACAAGATGTGATAGTTTCTAATTTAATCGACGGAATTAAAGCACAGCTTTAAGTTAGATTAAGGGTATTTTAAACCCCCTGATTAATTTCAATCTTATTTTCGTTTGGTCTTATTTTCGTAAACCCTATATAATTTAGTCTATTCATTTATCTTTGCCGACTTATTTTTTAAAATTAAATGTCTAAAATTCAGGCTGCAATTACCGCTGTTGGGGGCTATGTTCCTAAAAAAATTCTAAGCAATAAAGATTTGGAAACCATGGTGGACACCACCGATGAATGGATTAAATCGCGTACCGGAATACTAGAGCGACGAATTCTGGAAGACGGAAAAGCCACTTCAGATATGGCGTGCATTGCTGTTAATGAATTGCTGCAAAAACGAGGAATTAGTGCTTTAGAAATTGATGTGGTTATATGCTGCACGATTACAGGCGACCTAATATTTCCAGCAACAGCCAATATTATCTGCGACAAGGTTGGTGCAAAAAATGCCTGGGGATTTGATTTGGCTGCCGCCTGTTCGGGCTTTTTATTTGGACTCGAAACCGGATCGAAATTTATTGAATCGGGCAAATACAAAAAAGTAATAGTGATAGGGGGCGATAAAATGTCGGCTATATTAGATTATACCGACCGAAATACTTGCATTATTTTTGGCGACGGCACAGGAGCTGTTTTATTAGAACCAAACGAAGAAGGTCTTGGTATTTGTGATAGCATTTTACGAACAGATGGTTCGGGCCGCGAGTTTCTGCATCAAAAAGCAGGAGGTTCATTAAACCCACCTACAGCCGAAACAATATCTGCTCGCGAACATTATGTGTATCAAGAAGGAAAAACCGTATTTAAATTTGCGGTAACCAATATGGCTGAGGTCAGCAAAGAGATAATGGATCGCAATAATTTAACTGCTCATGATATTGATTATTTAGTAGCTCACCAGGCCAACAAGCGCATCATTGATGCCACAGCCGACCGAATGGAAATTGGCAGTGAAAAGGTTTTGATGAACATACAACGCTACGGAAATACCACTAACGGAACTTTGCCGTTACTCCTTTGGGATTTTGAAAAACAATTAAAGAAAGGAGATACTTTAATCCTTTCCACTTTTGGAGGAGGATTTACTTGGGGTTCCATTTATTTGAAATGGGCATATAATTCGTAAAACGTCGTCATTAACAAACCTCGACGACGTTTGTTAATGAATAACGTGCACATGTCCTTTGTACGTATTTTCTGAGCCGTCTTTAAATTTCACTTTCATAACATAACTGTAAACCCCATTTTCATAATCCGGTTTCCAGGGGGATGAACCTTTGTAAACCACTTGACCGGTTCGGGCTACTATAAGCAAATCGTAAGATAAAACTTTCCAGCCATAGGGCGCAAACTCATCATTTAGTCCATCGTCGTTTCGGCTCACAGCGTTGGGGATATAAAAGGCATTGCTTGCATTTAAGGGTAAAAAGTAATCAATAAATGTGAAGCCGTTAAATGGATTTGGATGGTTTCGGAATAAGAGGGGTAATTCATTTAATACTTCCTTTTGGTTACCAATATTTTTATTATCCTTTATTTTATTTGAAGAAAAAAACAAATCCAATTTTTCTTTTAACGAATCAATAATTGATTGTTGTGTTGAATAGCTTTGGTTAAAATTGGTACAAATTCGGAGTAATTTACACCTATGTAGCTTGTATCTGTTTCTTTTCCAGGCTCCTATATGGCTCCATTTACCAAATTGAAGTCCGTAATCATTTATATCCTGAGAAACCCCTAAATTTCCTCCATAAAATACACCTCTGGTAGGTTTGTTATTATATCCCTTTCCTACATCGAGTTGTGATAGTTTAAATACGGATGTTGGATATGGTAATGATTGTAAAAAAGAAGTACTAGCTTGAGTAGAAGGAGGGGTATTGTCTTGTAGAATAAAATCTTGCCCATTTGTAAAACTCGTGCAAAAAACCATAAAGATTACAACAGCAAGCGGTTTAAATTTGAAGGACAGAACGGCTGAAGGACTGAAGGACTGAACGACTGAGAAGACGTAAAGTTAGATTAGTTTTCATAATAACTTCATAAATTTATACAAATGTATAAACTAACTATATTACAATAGCAACTCTTGTTTGTATTATCATAATATGATAAGGCTGGTGTGACAATTGGTATTAATGAGAATTTTTCAAAAGTTTAGAACTTTGGAAAAGTTATCGAATCCAATACCTCTGAGGTTTTTAAAACCTCGGAGGTATAAAAAAATTCTCGAAAAGTTAAAAGGATAAAATACCTAAAACTGCGGTCCTAAGAAAAATTGGAATAAAAATTTCTTCTGCGATACCGGTTCGTTATTAGGGGCATTATCAAACCTCCATCCGCCATCTAGGCCAATTAACCCGAACATAGGAAGGAAGAAACGCACCCCAACCCCTGCTGTTTTGTATAGCTTGAATGGGTTGTAGTCCTTAAGCGAATAAAACGCATTGCCACCCTCTATAAAAGTATGAACATAAACTGTTGCCGATGGATTGGTGCTAATGGGATATCGCAATTCTAAAGTATACTTATTAAAATTGACAGCACCACTGCCGGTGGTGTATTGATCATAGCCTCTTTGAGCTATCACCTCCGAACCATAAAGATTCCAACCAACCAAACCTGTTCCGCCAAGTTTAAACCTTTCAAATGGCGAGTACCCAACATCTTTGTTGTAATAATTTAGAAATCCAAATTTGAATGATGATGCTAATACTAATTTACCTACAATTTTATGATACCAAATAGCCTCTACTTTCCATTTATAGTATTCAAGCCATTTATATTTATCTACAGCTGACATGGTTTTAAAGTCGGCATCGGGCTTAAATAATGAATAAGGAGGTGTAAATTGTGTGGTAAAGGTAAAGGCCGATCCTTCCATAGGGAAAATTGGTTGATCGGTTGAATTTCGAGAAATAATATTTTGAAAGTTAATATTATTGGCATTCCCTTGTGTGAATCCAAGGCCGTTGGTACCCCCAAACCCAAAATAACCATTGTCCTTAAATTGATAATGCTGATAATTTAAACTATTGCTCACTGTAAAATAATCATCCGGCCATTTTAAAAATTTACCTAATGAAAGTGTCACTCCTGTTGTTCTTAAATACTGATAACGATCGTCGTTTTTATTAAACCCACCCACATACAAATTGGTTTGAACGGAGTGGTAAATACTAAAGGTAAACGAATTAGGCTTTTTGCCTCCGAGCCAAGGTTCACTAAATGAAAAATTATAGGTTCTATATCCTAAGCCATTACTTTGCACCCGCAACGAAACTCTTTGCCCATCACCAGCTGGAATAGGATCCCATGCTCCTTTTTTGAACATGCGTTTACTCGAGAAATTATTTAAACTTAATCCCACTGTTCCGATAAATCCACCCATACCACCCCAACCTCCAGAGGCTTCAATTTGATCGGATGGTTTTTCGACCACTTTATACTCAATATCCACTGTTCCGTTTTGAGGATTTGGAATTGGATTGACACCTAGTTTTTCGGGGTCAAAATAATTTAATTGGGCCAATTCACGAATCGAGCGTTGAATATTTGCTCGGCTAAATTTATCGCCGGGTACGGTTCTCAATTGACGTAAGATTACATGATCGCTCGTTTTATCATTCCCCGTAACTATTACTTTATTAATGGTGGCTTGTTTCCCCTCATAAATTCTAATTTCAAGATCGATTGAATCGTTTTCGACATTCGTTTCTACCGGATCAATATTAAAAAATAAATAGCCATCATCCATATACAAACTTGAAATATCATAGCCAGATGGGTTCATTCTTAACCTGCTTTCTAATTTCGACTGGTTAAAAATTTCACCCTTTTTTACCCCCAAAACTTTTGCTAATTCAGCATTCGTATATTTTGTGTTGCCAATAAATGCAATATCTCTAAAATAATACTGCTTCCCTTCTTTTACTTTAATAACAATATTAAGTAAGTTAGGGCTAATGCTATAAATGGAATCCTTTTCGATATGGGCATCGCGGTATCCCAAACTCGCATATTTTTCTAATAGTTTAGGCTTTTCTTCTTCATAGGTTTCTTCAATAAACTTGGATGATGCAAAAATATTGATCTTATTTTTTTTGCGTTTTGGCTTTTTTATGGCCGCTAATAATTTGCGGTCGCTTACATTTTCATTGCCCACAATTTGAATATCGTAAATTTTCACCCTCTGCCCTTTTTCTACCTGAATTCTCATTATTAGCTGACCTAGCTTTTTTGGATCTAAATCGGGTTCATTCGTAATGGTAACTACAGCATTATAAAACCCCTTCTTGTAATAATATGATTTTACTTTATTTTGGGTTTTATTAGTGAGATTTTCTGTAATAACCTGTCCTGCCTCTAAATTCAACTCTTCTTTAAGATTTTTGGTTTCATTTTTCCTTAGCCCTTTGATGCTGTATTTCGACAATCTAGGGCGCTCTACTAAGGCAATATTTAAAAAAATACGGTTTTCTTTTATGCCCGTACAGTAAATTTTAACATCCGAAAATAATTCTTGTTTCCACAATACTTCTACGGCTTTTCTTAACTCGTCGCCTGGCACGCTTATCACTTGATCGCGCGTGAGTCCTGAAATCATGGTTAAAACATTTTTATCCATAAATTGAGTTCCGGTTACGGTTATGCTCTCAATGGTATACTTATTGGGCGTAAGGTAGTTTAACGCGATGATGTTCGAATCGTTCACTTGGGCCAAAAGCCCATTCGAAAATAGAATAATGGCGGATACAATATGTCCAAAGCGTATCAATATTTGAATCATTGTTTTTTTATGCAGTAAGTTGTTCACTAGTTTTTCCAAATCGTCGTTCTCTATTTTGATAATCTATCAGCGCCTCAAATAAATGTTCTTTTCTAAAATCGGGCCATAATACTTCGGTGAAATAAAATTCACTATAAGCAAGCTCCCAAAGTAAAAAATTACTCAATCTATGTTCTCCACTTGTCCTAATAAGGAGTTCGGGATGTGGGAATGCTTCAGTTGTAAGCGCTTTGCTTATCATATCTTCGTTTATTTCATCGGGTTGAATTTCTCCAGATTTAACCCTGTTGGCAATTTTTTTAACGGAGTTCACTATGTCCCATTTAGAGCTATAGCTTAAAGCTAAAATAAGCGTGGTTTTATTGCAATGGCTGGTTTTATCCATTGCTTCATTAAGTTCATTGAGGCAATCTTTTGGCAATTGTGTTAGATCGCCAATGGCCTGCAAACGAATATTGTTTTTTATAAGGGTTGAGGTTTCTGATTTTATTGTTTTTACCAACAAGGTCATTAAAGCATTTACCTCATGTTGAGGCCTATTCCAATTTTCGGTACTAAACGCATAAAGCGTTAAAAAGGGAATCCCCAATTCAGCACAGCTCTCACAAGCTTCTCTAACAGCTTTTACTCCATTTTGATGACCAAGAACACGCAATAGCCCTTTCTTTTTAGCCCATCTCCCATTGCCATCCATAATAATAGCAACGTGCTTTGGCAAAGCGCTTTTGTTAATTGTTTCTAATAATCCCATACAGTTGTTGGTTTATTTGGCCAGCAAATTATCGGTGTAAACCGATAAGTGAACGAAATTAATGAAAACACATACCAATCTTTTAATCCCGGATCGCCTCTCATGTCGCCCACCGTGCTTAATGGATTAGCAATGCCTTCTACTTCCGATGATCTATCAGAAAGCGCACTGCTCAATGATCCATATTTTTTAGTATTTTCAGCAAGGTCAGGATAGGTTTTACTCACATCATCTAAATAATCGGTAAAGGTTTTGCGATATGTAAATTCGAATCCCGCTGTGATATTATTTGAAATTGACCATTTTAAACCCATACCAAATGGAATTGATATTTGATTTAATTTATAACGCGCAGCACTGCTTTGTCCTTCAGTATGCATATTGTTAAGATTAAACCAATCGCCATTGTACTTGGCTATTGGGTTAAAATGAAATAAAGCAACTCCTAATGCCAGATAAGGTGTAAAATTTTCGGTGCGTACCTGAGCGCCAAATGGTTTGTAATTGTATTCCATCATGGCCGAAAGCTCAGTAATGCGCGACTTAAAACTCAAGTTGCGGTATTTATTATCTGCAAAATTTTTATCATCTCCACTTATAGTTCCTATGAGCATAGAAGATTTAAAAGACCAAAATTTACCTAAATTATACCGTAAAAATAAACCACCGGCAGGATGGGTTTCTTTCATAACAAAATTTTTTGCCAAATCGCCATGATAATTCGATGCACCAAGCAATCCGCCAAGTTCCCATTTTTGGGAAAATGAATGATGAGCAGTAAAAAATACGGCTAGACTAATTGCTAATTTTAAGATGCGTTTAGGCATATAATGATTAATAACGCTATAATGTAACGCTATGTTACACATTAGCGCAAAGATGCAAAAGTATTAAAAAAAATACGGTTTGAAAAGTGCTATTTTACTTGAATTGAAAGCATTTAACCTTAGCTGTGGATAGGCGATAGGTAAGGCTTAATCCAAAAATACCATACCAGTCTTTGTTCTTAGAATTACCTCTGTCGGTTCCTGTTTCATGAATGGAGTTAGATGGGTCGGCCATTGCAGAAGCTATTGGTCCATATTGGCTTTCAATATAAAACGGTTCAGCGTACTTTCCGCTTACATCATCCATGTAATCCGTAAATGTTTTACGTACTGCATATTCTAAAGCCACTATCCAGTGTTTGTTCATATAACATTTTAACCCTAAACCAATAGGAACAGCCATTTGTGTAAGGCTATAACGCTTTAGGTCATTATATTCAGCGGTCTGTTGCCCCTCGGTGCTTAGCGGTTGTAAATTTACCCATTCACCATCGCGCCCCGATAAGGTTGTATAACCATTTACCCCGGTATTATGAGGACTATTTATGTTGTAAAAAAACTGAGCCTCAGGATTAAATTTAAATACAGAAAATCCAGTAGTAAAATAAGGCACCATCCCACGTTGTTTACCCTTATCTAATAACCGAAGATTTACATCTAAGCCTGCTGTAAAATCCCATAGCACACTTTTAAAATGAAGGTTTCTTAATCTGTTTTCCTCAATATCCGAATACCATTCATCATTGCCACTCACACTTCCGCGTATGGCTGAAATTTTAAATGTAAATCTATTCCCAATATTATATCGGGTTACCAGTCCAGCCGCAAAATGTGTGCTTTTAGGTTCAAAAAATTTATAATTCGAAAGCTCACCAGTATAATTGCTGCCACCAGCGAAAATACCAAAATCAAGCGAGCTCTCACGCATCCAACGCTGCGCTTGGCTGCTGCTTATTGTAAATAGAAATACACCTAGTAATAGTCCGTTGCGCATGTTCATTTTATATTTTTTTAAAAGGCGATGCAATTAACAATTTTTTTAATTAAAAAAACGAGAATTTCGTTAATTTATTTTCAAGTTATAGGAATAATTATTAATTCATGGTTCTTTTTTTAAGACATTACAGGTTTAACTCGGCAAAAATTTAGCTAAAATTAGGGAAGCAATTTGATTTCATAAATTTTGTTTTATTCAATACCTCAACCAACTTATCCTTAAAAATAACATTACGCCTTCTCACTGATTTGTCTAAACGTAAATGTGGCTTCGAACCTCGTAAACGTTGGACGTACTAGCTATTAAAACAAATTTCTTGTAGCGTGTATTTATAAATAAAAAGACGATTTGCAAACACGCGTAAACTCGAGCAAGCTGAATAATGCCAAGCTATGTAAAAAAATGCTCATTGAATATACCCTTCTTTTTCTCACCAAAGAAATTTAGTGGGTAAATTTGATTTTGCCTATTCCATTTCTTACATTCCTGATTCAACGCATACTAAATTTACACACATATATGTCATCAAATTTACAATTGGACAAAAATCCTTTTTATCTCTTAAATTCGCACCTCAAAAAAACCATTTATATGAAACACCTGTGTATAGTTGCAGTATTTGCAATTTTAACGTTTAATGCATTTGCACAAACCAATGAATCCATCATTTTTACCTTTGGAAACGATACGGTTTTTAAATCAGAATTTGAACGCGTTTACAGTAAAAACAATGATGTAAAAACAAAAAAACCAACTGAAAAAGAAATTCAGGAATATTTGGATTTGTATGTAAAATTTAAATTAAAAGTGAAGGAAGCGTATAGCCTTCAGATGGATACAAACGATGCATTTGTTAAAGAATTAGCAGGTTACCGCAAACAATTAGCACAACCCTATTTAGCCGACAACCAAGTTACCGACAAACTAATACAGGAAGCTTATGAACGCTTGTTAGAGGAAGTAAATGTTAGTCACATATTAATAGGATGCTCAAAAGATGACTTACCTAAAGACACGCTTATTGCGTTTAAAAAAATAAGCGACATTCGTAAACAAATTTTAGAAAATAAACTTTCATTTGATTCTGCCGCGCGGCAGCTTTCGGAAGACCCTTCGGCTAAATCAAATTTTGGATCCTTAGGTTATTTTTCGGCATTTCAAATGATTTATCCATTCGAAAATATGGCTTTCAATACACAGAAAGGGCAAGTTTCGGCCGCTTTCAGAACCCAATTTGGCTATCATATATTAAGAGTAAATGAAAGACGCAATAGCCCAGGTGAAATTAAAGTAGCGCACATAATGGTGCGTTTCAACAACGACAAGGAAGTAGAATCTGCCAAAGTAAAAATCGACGCTATTTATGCTAAATTACAATCAGGCGAAAATTTTGACGAAATGGTGAAACAATTTAGTGAAGATTATAGCACCAAAGCGAATAAAGGCGAAATGACTTGGTTCAAAAGTTCAGGACAATTACCTACAGCATTTAAAGAATCGGCATTTGCCCTAAAAAATAATAACGATTATACAGCCCCCGTTAAGACCGATTTCGGATGGCATATTATAAAAAGAATTGACCAAAAGGGTATTGCACCATTAGCCGAACAAAAAGAAAATCTTAAATATAAAGTTAGCCGCGACGATCGATCTCAAATTAGTAGCAAAGTAGTGCTTGAGCGGTTAATAAAAGAAAATGGATTTACAGCCGATGCTAAAGAATTATTAAAATTTAGCGCAACAGTCGACACTTCGTTATTAAGAGGGAGTTGGATTCCTACAGCAAAGTCGAAAACTACAAATGTGTTATTTACCATCGCTGGACAGAAATATACACATGAAGACTTTAGCACGTTTATCATGAATTTTCAACTTCCAAAAAAATCGGATAATGTTGCTTTCGTTGTAAAGGAGTTTTATAATGACTATGTCGAAAAAATGAATTTCGCCTACGAAGAAGACCATTTAGAAAAAAAGTTTCCAGACTTTAAAAATTTGATGCAAGAATACCGCGACGGCATTTTGCTTTTTGAATTAACCGATAAAATGGTATGGAGCAAATCAGTTGAAGATACTATTGGCTTACAAGCGTATTATAACCTACATAAAAACAACTATATGTGGGCCAAACGAGTAGATGCAGCCCAATTCGATTGTGCTAATGCAAAAGTGGCCAAAGCGGTTAAAAAACTTATAAAGAAAAATACACCTGATACCCTAATCTATAAAAATATAAATGCCAAAGATCCTTTGGCTGTAAGCATTTCAAGGGGAAAATATGAAAAAGGACAAAATGAGGCTATTGATAAAATTGAATGGAAAGTGGGAATTTGCGATTTGCCAAGCACCAGTTCAAAATTTACCTTCATAAAAATAAATGCGGTTATGGAGCCTACTCCAAAAGACCTTAAAGAAATAATGGGGATAGCTACTTCCGATTTTCAAGCTAATTTAGAGGAAAATTGGATTGCTCAGCTTAAAACAAAATATCCGGTAAACATAAATAGTTCGGGTAAGGACAACCTGTTTAAATAATTTCATTGGCTAGTAAAAATCATAGAATTGAATTTACCTTTTGCCTGTTAATAGGATTTGGCCTTCTTTTTTCTATGGTTTCGTGCCAAAGTACATCCAGCGTTTCGGATGATCAAATAATTGCTACTGCATATGACGAAACACTTGAGCTATCGGAAGTTGAATCTATCTTAGGACCAAATATGTCCAAACAAGATAGTTTTTTATTTATTAAAGAATATGTTGATCACTGGATTCAGAAACAGGTTATTTTAAATAAGGCTAAAGAAAATGACTTGAACACATTGGATGAGATTGAAAAAAAAGTTAAAAATTACCGACAAGATTTAGTAGCCTTTGAATATTCAAAGAAAATGGTTGCCGAAAAATTAGACACCAATCTTACCTTGGGCGAAACCAAAGCGTATTACTCAAGTCACCCCGAAAATTTTGAACTAAAACAAAACATCGTTCAATTCGTTTTTATTAAAATGCCGAACGCGCTAGAAAATAAATACCATTTTTGGAACAAATTTGGAAACGCATCAAACGATGCCCTAACAAAAATGGCCATAGTTGCCTTAAAAAATGGAGGAAGTGCATTTTTAGAAAAAGACAAATGGGTGGCCTTTGATGATGTACTAAAGGCCGTGCCAATTATAACCTACAACCAAGAAAGTTTTATAAACAACACCCGAATTTTTAAAATAAACGATGACGCATTTACATGGTATATACGCATACTAGATTTTAAACTAAGGGAATCCATTTCGCCGTTTGAATTTGTAGAAGAAAATATTACCCAAATTTTATTAAACAAAAGAAAAGTAACTTTGATGAAAAAAATTGAGGAACAGCTGGTAAACCAAGCGATAAAAGAAAACAAAGTAAAAATTAATTTACCACACAATGACTAACCTATTCACCATAAATAATTTGGGTAAAATAATACTACCCCTGATTTTGCTTATTGGCATTAATGCATCTGCCCAACCGAAACAAGTGCTAGAAGAAGTAGCTGCTGTAATTGGTGATAATATAATTTTAAAATCGGAATGGGAAGCCGAGTATTTACAGGTTAAGGATCAGTACACCAGTTTTAAAGGCGATTTGAAATGTGAAATATTAAACCAACTTATTTTACAAAAACTAATGCTGCATAAAGCAGAATTGGATAGTATAGTTATTGCCGACGAGCAGATAGATTATGAAATGGATAGAAAGATCCGCTATTTCGTGTCGCAGGTTGGCGATGAAAAACGCCTAGAGGAATACCTAGGTAAATCTGTAATTCAATACAAAGAAGAGATGAAACCTCGCATTATGCAACAAATGCAAGTGCAAGAGGTTCAAAAAAAGATGATGGATTTAGTGAAAGTGTCGCCAACAGATGTAAAAAAATATTTTGATGAAATACCAACCGATAGCCTTCCGCTTTTCGGAGCTGAGGTAGAAATAGGGCAAATTGTTATTATCCCCAAACCAAATCAATTTGCTAAAGACGACGCCTACTTAACCCTTAAAAAATACCGCGAAGAAATTATTACAGGAAAACGAAATTTTGAATTAACGGCCAAAAGTTTTAGCGACGATAAGGGTTCGGCTATTAATGGAGGCGAATTAGGATATTTTAAAAGGGGCGAAATGGTGGCGGCATTCGAATCAATGGCCTTCAAATTAAAACCCGACTCTATTTCCCCTATCATCGAAACCCAATATGGCTATCATATTTTAAAATTAATAGATCGAAAAGGGGATAAAATTAACATACGCCATATTTTGATAAAGGCCCCTGTTATATCGCGTGACTTGGCCGAAACGGAGAAATTTCTAAAAGGATTGATTGTTAAAATAAAAGCAGATTCACTTACATTTTGTCAAGCTGCTGGAAAATATAGCGAAGACGAAACCACAAAATCAAATTGCGGTTTTTTTACCGATCCCAATGTTGGTTCTAATCGTGTAGCGATAGAATTGTTGGATAAAGATGTAGTCTTGCAAGTACAAAAAATGAAAGTAGGCGAATTTTCTTTGCCTACTCCCATTCAAGCTTCTGATGGATCGTCGGCTTATAGAATATTATATTTAAAATCGGAAACCAAGCCACACCGAGCCAACATGAAAGATGATTATCAAAAAATTCAAGCTTTCGCTTTGGAACAAAAGAAGCAAAAAAGCATGGATGATTGGGCCAATAAATTTAAGAAAACAGTCTATATTCATATAGAACCCAATTATACCGTTTGCCAAGAAATGAAACGTTGGAAAGAATAAAATAAAGCATTTATTAGATGGAATTCAAAAACGAAGTAGAGGCAGCAGAGGCATTCAAAGAACATATTAAAAACTTAAAGACCGAAATTGCTCGCGTAATTGTTGGTCAAGATACCGTTGTTGACGGGGTATTAACCTCTATTTTTTGCAAAGGCCATAGTTTATTGGTTGGGGTGCCAGGGTTGGCAAAAACGCTTTTAGTGAAAACCATTTCCGAGTCGTTGGATTTAAGTTTTAACCGAATACAATTCACACCCGATTTGATGCCCGGAGACATTACAGGTTCTGAGATTCTGGACGATCATAAAAATTTTCGATTTTCAAAAGGGCCTTTATTCGCCAATATCATTTTGGCAGATGAAATAAACCGAACACCACCCAAAACACAAGCCGCGCTTTTAGAAGCCATGCAGGAAAAAACGGTTACCGTAGGCGGAACCAATCATTTACTTCCCAATCCGTTCTTTGTATTAGCCACACAAAACCCCATAGAACAAGAAGGAACTTACCCATTACCAGAAGCCCAATTAGATCGATTTATGTTTAATCTATATCTAGATTATCCAAGTTTTGAGGAGGAATTACAAGTCGTTAAAAATACTACAACAAATAAAACTACTACGCCCTCAAAAGTATTTGGGGAAAGAGAAATACTCTATTTTCAGGATTTGGTTCGCAAAGTTCCTGTAGCCGAAAATGTGTATGAATACGCAGTGAAATTGGTAAGCAAAACGCGTCCTGGATACGCAATGGCCACAGCAGATGTAAACAAATACGTTAGTTATGGAGCAGGCCCAAGAGCAAGTCAATACCTAATAATGGGAGCTAAATGCAATGCGCTAATGCAAGGCAAATATTCGCCCGATATTGAAAATGTGCAAGCAATTGCTGAAGCGGTTTTGCGTCACCGCGTTTTAAAGAATTATAAAGCCGAAGCCGAAGGAATCAGTATTACTGATATTATCAAAAACCTATATTAAAACCCTTAGTATAGCTAAATTAAAGTTTTATAAATTTAGAATAATACACTTTTCCGGCACTCACCACCTTTACTGAATACAATCCCGAATTGTACAAAGAAATATCAAGGGCATTGGTCAAAGTTTCTACTTTTTCTTTAACAATTAATTTGCCATCGCTGCCAATAATGCTAATAGTATAAGGCTCTGCTGAGCCAAATCCAATATTTAATACTGTATTGGCTGGATTGGGCGATAAGGCTAATTTATTATTTTCAATAAATGTGGCCGATAAACCCCAACAACTTGCTTGATATTCTCCAATAACAAATGTTGACGGATCATTTTCAGGAAAAACCTTAATTTTTACAAGTCCAATTCCTTTGGATAAATCAGGATAAAAATGAGCAGAAGTTTCGCATGAAGCTCCAATAGCCAATTCAAATTTTGCAGTATCCGTTTTTATATCATGGCATAAGTCACAATCACAATAGGCGGTAGTCCACTTGGAGGATACCGTTTTTTGTATGCGAATAAATTTAAGCTTATTCGTATTAAAGTTATTGGTAAATTTACTGTGAACTACAATATCAAATTCTGTGCAGTAGTGTTCATTACGTGCCGAAGCCGGCTCAAATACCGACTGGGAATAACCCGTCACGCATACGAACAATCCAAGGAGTATTAATATATTTTTCATCTTACAAACATACTTTTTTTTAAAGTATATAGTATAATTCAAATTTGTTAATGTCTAATTTATGTGATACTCCGCCAATATCGTGGATTCATTAAATGGCATGCAACTTTTTTAGACTATTAATTATCTTTCTTTGTAAACAAATATCTATTAAACGCAACCGTTTGATGAAATATTGGATTTCACTCTGCTTAATTGCTGTTTCTATTTCGGCAAGGTCTCAACTTATAATTGGAGAGGCTAATCCATATATTTTAGTCACCAATGTTTTGATGGGAAAAGGCATTGCCACCGATTCAATAAAATATACAGGCTATAGTCGTTCGTGTGGATTTTTCGAAAATGGATTAACGAGCAAACTAAAAATGGATGCTGGGGTTATACTTTCAACCGGTATTGCGGTAGGCGCAAAAGGCCCGAATGATGCCGGAAATAAATCAACCTCCGAACTTCAAACTGCAGGGAGTGCTTTGTTAGATAAATATGCCACGAGTTCAACTTACGATGCAGCTACTCTGCAATTTAAATTCACCCCGCAAACCGAAGATATTGTTTTCAATTATATTTTTGCCTCTGAAGAATACATTGAATTCGTTGACCAAAATGTTAGCGATATTTTTGGGTTTTTCATAAGTGGTCCTGGTATTATTGGCGAACAAAATGTGGCTCTCGTTCCAGGCAAAACTCTTCCTGTGAGTATTGATAACATTAATCATCTTAGAAATTCGCAATATTTCAATATAAATCTGATGGGTGAAAAAACCCTGCAAGCCGATGGCTACACTACCCATCTTACTGCGCAATTAAAATTAGAAGCATGTAGTCCTTACACTATAAAATTAGCAATTGCCGATGTGGGCGATTACAGACTCGACTCCTATGTTTTTATTGAAGCAGGAAGCTTTCAACACAAAACTGGAATAGGGAAAGACACCTTTATTTGCAAAGAAAACTTTGATATTATTTTAGATGCGGGCAATCCGGGTAGATATGTTGAATGGTACAAAGACGGTGTAAAGCTAGCCGATACCACCCAAAAAATAACGGTAACTTCTTTTGGAATTTATGAAGTAAAAGTTTTTACAAATTGCGGATATTTTATTGATGTTAAAAAAATATTGCCTGGCGTGGCTGATATATCAATTGGAAGTGACACACTCTATTGCGGCGACTCACTTAACAGAGTATTAAAAATAAAAAATAGAGTATTTGATACTTATCTTTGGTCGAATGGATCAACTGCTGATACATTAATTGCAAAAAAAACAGGCTTATATTGGCTTGAAATTGATCGCAATGGGTGCAAAAAAAGAGATACCATTAATTTGGTTTTAGAACCTTTGCCCAAAATAAATTTAGGAAACGACACAACAGTTTGTGGGCTAGTACAACTTATTTTGCGCTCCAAAGAACCTGCTTCGGCCTATATTTGGTATAAAGATGGAGTTGCTACTGGCGACACCTTAATGAATTTACCCATCAATCAGACCGGAATATACTCCGTTTGGTCAATGAATAAAAATTGCTCAAACCGCGATACCATTACCATTAATAAACGAAAGGCCTTGGCTATTGACCTTGGCTTACCCCTTATCGAGATTTGCAATAACGATACGTTTTACCTTAAAACAAATATTAACGACACCTTTAACTATGCCACACTTTGGAATACAGGAGCGCTTTCCTCCAATATTCTAATTTCAAACTCTGGGAAATACTCTGTTATGGTACGCGACAAGTTCTGCAACTATAGTGCTAAAGATAGTGTGGAGGTAAGGGTGTATGAAGGCTCTGGAAATGTAATTGTACCGAATGCATTTACACCAGGAAACGATGGATTAAACGATGCGTTTAAACCTATTTCTGATATCGAATCCTATACGTATTATCGATTTGTAATTTTTAACCGTTGGGGTCAAAAACTTTTTGAAACCTCCAATCCCAATATGGCTTGGGATGGAATTTATGACAATAAACTTTGTGAAAATGGTGTTTATATCTGGAGCCTTCACGCTAAATCAAATTGCTCCGCTGGTGATAAAAACTTTCAAAAAGGAATAGTGCATTTAATAAGATAATGCTAATTTGGAAATAATGCGGTCTATGCTTTTGTAACCATTTACCAAATACTAAAAACCTTTTACTTTAATTTACCCTCTAAGGGCTATGGAATTAAGAAGCCTCAGCTTCAACAGATTCCACTTCAGGAACCATGCGCTTTAGTAAATTTTCGATTCCTGCTTTAAGCGTAAGAGTCGATGATGGGCATCCACTACACGAGCCTTTCATGGTAACGGTAACTACTCCATTTTCGAATTTTTTGAAATCGATTGCGCCGCCATCCATTTCTACCGCTGGCCTAACATGATCTTCTAATAATTTTTTGATTTTAAGAATCACACCGCTCTCCTCCTCTTCTGTTAGCTCTACTCTTTTTTCCAAAACTACTTTATCTGCTTCAATATAGTCTTTTAGAAACTGGCGCATTTCAGATATAAGATCAACCCATTCGAATTCATCCGACTTCGTAACGGTTATAAAATTATTCATGATAAATATACCCTTAACATAAGGAAACTCAAAAAGTGCAGTGGCTAAAGGGCTGCCTTTTACATCTTCGGCCATTCGAAAATCTACACTTTCATTAGGGCAAATCATTCGATTAATCACAAATTTCATGCTTCCTGGGTTAGGAGTAGCTTCGGCATATACATTTACTAAATCAGTGGCTGTCATTGTTATTTAGAATAATTCTACAAAGATAAAATTTTTGAACCAAAACTCAACGCTTCTAAGCAAATTAGATTAAAAAGTAAGCGTATGTAACCCAAATCAGAACTTAAACTTCATCATTTCCCAATAAGTTTTCACTACTATATGTTCGTTTTGTTAAATAATAGGTATTAAAATTACACCACTCGCAGTTCTTCTTGCCGCATCCATTGCTAAATTCATGGTTTTTTATTTTTAGATATACATCCTTTATGAGATTTTCCATAAACTTAATTTCATCGTCATTTATAAAAATCTTTTCTCGCGAATAATTTCCTTTTATATCTGGTTCTACAAAAAACATTTCGCCTGATAAGGTTTTGTAATTATGGCGTTTATCGTTATTTATTAACAAATGATAAAAAGCAATTTGGCGCCAATAATTGCCCCCATACAAATCTTCTATACTTGCTTCTTCATTATTTATTTCAAGCATTGGTGCGGTTAATAATTTCTTTTTTTCAGAGTTAAATGCGCCAGTTTTAAAATCAATTACATGAACCGTAGTTTTATCTTGAAAAACCAATTGATCTAATTTCCCTTTTATTGGCACATCGTTCACCACAATATCCATAACATTTTTTTCGGGTTCACGGTTTTTATTTTCCTCCCATTCATTAATGAACGTCTTATATAAGCGTGGCAATATTTTTTCGGTACCGTATTCAAGCGTTCGTGCAAAATCTTGTGGATTAAATGAATCGGCATGTTTTTCTAAATCAAACTTAAAACCTGATACCAGCTGCTCCACACTTGGATATTTTTTTTCAGGATGGTTTAACATCGCTTTAAAAAAAAGTTCAAGGGCACGGTGTATGGAATTTCCAAAACTTAAAGGACCGGTTATGGCAGAAGGAATTTGCAATAAATTACGATAGTAAAACTTAATAGGGCACTCCAAATAACTATCAAGGTGGGTAGCACTTAATACATAATTATCCGTAAATTTATTTAAAAACTCTTTTCCAATAGGTTCAAAATCTTTATCGGAATATTCGGTTCCAAAAATAGCAAGTTGCACCTCGGCAATTTGCTCATTCGAAACGTCAGTCATAATAAACTTAGGAATTTTAGATTCTAAAAATTCAGTTACAAATCTTGATTCTTGTTCGTCCTTTAAATTTAAATCCGCCAAATTATATGTTACCAATAACCGAGATTTGGCTCGCGTACACGCCACATAAAATAAGCGACGATTTTCTTCCAAAATCGAATTAATACTATCGGGCACCATAACCTCTCGCATGTTGAAGGGTAAACGATCTTTTGTTTTTTCCCAAATCGTTTTATTACATCCCATAACCACTACCATTTCAAATTCTAATCCCTTGCTCGAATGGGCCGTTATTAAATTTACCCCATCGCCTTTTACTATTATTTCTTCTGCTTGTAGTGTTAAATTATTTACCTGCATAAGTTGTATAGTTTGCAAAAAACCTTCGAGGGTTAAATTTGGTTTTTTTCGCGTTTCCTCCTTTAAATAATCAAAAAAAGTTTGTAGGGCTTGCAATAAAAAAAGTTTTTTACTATCCAACATGATGTAAGATAGAATCCCTCCTTTTCCAATCACTTTTTCAAGCAATTGGGGTAAAGTATAATTAAAAGTTTTGCCAATCCAGTATTCAATATCCGACGCTACTTTTTGTATGTGTAAAGTACCTGATTTCGAAATTATCTTTGAAAGTTCAGGGTGATCATTTATACCATTAACTGTATCACGCCATCGTGTTTTTGCATTTTTAATAAAAAATGCCATTTTAGCAATATCCAAAGGCGCTATTTCCCAAAAATCAAAATGCAGTATATTAAATAACCTAAAATCACCCGAATAGGGTTTCAGCCTTTCATCTTTGATGTAATAGAGCAATTCTATTATATTTTTTATTAGTGGTAGGGATAATATATTCGTTCGCTTTCTTAAATTAAAGGGGATATTTATTGCAGTTAGATAGGCTTTTAAATGCTCAACTTGACTATGATTTTTATATAAAATGGCAATTTCAGATAATGGAATACCATCCCGTTGTGCTTCTTTTATAGCATTTACAATAAACGCTGTTTCATATAAAGGATTATCACATGCTACTACATAGGGTGTCTGATTATAAGATGAATCTATCTTATCGGCTAATAAATTTTTATTGGAGATTAACCTACATGTATTTTTATTAATCACCCTACTTGCCGCATCTAATATTAATTGAGAGGATCGGTAATTTTTATTTAAAACAACTTTTTTTAGATGTTTTGCAAACCGCGTTTCAAAATCGTGCATGTTTTCAATATTGGCTCCTTGAAATCGGTATATCGATTGGTCGTCGTCGCCCACAACC
>CANMPY010000007.1 GCA_947499775.1 Bacteroidota bacterium
TGCTTTATTCCTATCTGCAAATCCCCAATCATTTCTAAATTCGGATGTTACATTGATCCAGCTGCTAAATGTTTTATCAAAAAACTCTGACATTCTATTATTATTTAGCGGATTGATTTAATAAGTTAATTTCACTAAGCATAATATCTGTAACGGCATACTTGCCAATATTGCAAATATTAAACTCATCAATAAGGTCTATTAGATTTCTGTACACTGCTTTGTCATCAGCTTTAATTACAAAGAAGGGAGCTTTTGGGTCACCTTTTGCTTCTACAGCTAGTTTCTTGTAGGTAGTATCGTCTATTTCTTTTGAAAGCCTTTTCTTTTTTAAATCGAGAACAATTTTTTCAATTAAATCATTTTTATCTAAAAGTAATTTATTAAGGTCTTCCCCAAATTTCACTTCTTCAAGTTTAGTAGCAGGTAATCCGTTTTTTGGAACATCTTTAAACTCGCCACTGTACCAAAATACGCGATTGTCTTTGGTTAATAAAAATGTATGTCCATTAACATTCATTTTTGGCTTAGGCGCATCAATTGGAGGAGGAACCGGAAAGGTTATCTCCATAGTTTTAGGTTTGCTAAATGTTGAGGTTAGAACAAAAAAGGTAAGGAGTAGAAAAGCTAAGTCTACCATAGGAGTCATATCCACACGGGTACTTTGTTTTTTAGCTCTTACTGGGCCTTTTTTTCCATGTCCTGGGCCTGCGCCTGCTCCTAGTTCTGCCATCTCGTACTTTTATTATTCGCTTGGTCCTTTTTCGAAATTAGTTAACAAGTTGAACTTGTATATTTTTAAATCCGTAAAGGTTTTAATAACTTCTTTTACTATAATATAATTTGAATTACCATCTGCCTTAATTGCAAAACGCAAAGGTTCGGTTTGTACTTGTCGCCCTGCAGCCACTGCGGCATCTTTTAACTCTTTGAATTGAATGACACCTTCGTATCCTCCAAACCGTATCCAATCGCTCAATTGATTATTCAAGGAGTCGATAGGAATACCAGTAGATGGGAATTTTTCGCGTTGACCTGGTTCTGTATTAATAAATTTACTAAGGTTTTGCATGGATACACCGAAGCTGGTCATTTTGCCAAATTCTTCAATTTCTTTTGATGTAAACTTGATTTTATATTTGTCAGCCATTCTTTCTAATGTTTTCTTCCTTACTTCAAATCCTGTAATGGTGTAAAATACTTTACCATCAGGCGAAATAGTTATTAAAACTGAATTTTCAGGCATCATTTTTTCGGAGGTTGAACTCGGCGTTAGAACTTGAACCGGTTCGGGATTTCGAAAAGAGGCAGTTAATATAAAAAAGGTCACCAACAGAAATGCAAGATCCACCATCGGCGTCATGTCCAATTGCGGATTTGATCTTGGCATTTTTATTTTTGGCATGGGTATTTAAGGTTTTATTTTTTAAAATAAATTACTACTAATTTTTTGATTTGTCTAAAATTATCCTTTAGATTTTAAGGTTTGCATAATGCTAAACCCTGCTTCATCCATACTATAGGTTAAAGCATCAATTTTAGTAGAGAAAAAATTATACAATATAATAGCAAATGTGGAGGCAATGATACCGACCATTGTATTTACAAGGGCTTCGGAAATACCCGTAGCCAATGCGGCAGTATCAGGTTGTCCGGCTACAGCCAAGGCGGCAAACGCGCGTATCATTCCTACAACGGTTCCAATAAGGCCAATCAAGGTACCAATAGAGGCAGAGGTTGAAAGCACAGCTAAATTTTTGCCCAACATTGGAAGTTCGAGGGCGGTTGCCTCTTCCAATTCTTTCATAATGGCGGCTTCTTTTGCGTTAAAGTCAAATGACGCATCGTCCTTAACTTCTTTATAGCGGCCCAAGCCACATCGCATTACATTTGCCAAAGATCCTTGTTGCAAATCGCATTCAAAAATCGCTTCATCAATATGACCAGAGGCAAGGTATCCTTTAATTTTACGAACAAACAGTTCAATAGACCCTTTTCCTTTTGCGCGTTGAATCGTTATAAATCTCTCAACACCAATTGTGATAACCGTAATTAACAATGCCAGCAATATAGGAACAATAAAACCTCCCATATACATCACACCTAAAAAACTACCTGCTTTTGGATGGCCTTCTGCATCAAAATTACTTGAGTCGCCCAACACAAAGTAAAAAATAAGATGTCCAATGATAAGGGCAAGTAAAATTACCATTCCGGCAAAAAACCTACTTAAATCTGATGATGATTTGTTACTACTCATATTCTTAATATTTGTTTTTATTTTTATTTCTAATAAATTATAGGGGCGCAAAAATAAAATTTATCCACGACCATTCAATAAAATAAACGTTATAAAATTATTAAATGTTTTGAATAAATGCTTATATTATTGTAACTATCAGATATTCAGTAATGTTTGGCCAACAAACGGTCGATTATTTTTTACCAACGGGCAAAAAAAAATCCACTATAAAGTGGATTTTAATATTTTTTTATGCTAAATGGCTTAATTCATGGCATTAACAAGTTTACTTAACTTGCTTTTTTGATTAGCCGCTTTATTGCGATGGATAATATTTTTCTTAACTAATTTATCCAACATTGAAAATATTTTTGGTATTAAAGAGCTCGCAGCTTGTTTGTCGCTTGACTTTCGAATGGCTTTTATTACTGTTCGGGTCGATTTGTGCTGATATCTGTTTCTTAAACGCTTGGCGTTATTGGAACGAATTCTTTTTATGGATGATTTGTGGTTGGCCATCTATTTTATTATAAAGGGCTGCAAAAGTAAGAATAAAAATTAAAAATTCAAACAACCTATGATGATTTTTTAATTTTTACTTAACAATGTTAAAAAATAAAAGAATTGCTCTAAACTTAAACCGCCCTAAGCACTGCAAGGATCTTCTATTTCGAGGCAATAAAGCTGCCAGCCCCCATCGGTTTTTATAAAATAAAAACCCAAATTGCCATCTGTACTATAAATGAATGACACCACCTTGTTCTCTAATTTTATGATTTCATTAATTTGCGAGTTTATTTTTATATCCTCATCGGGACTAAATTCTTTAAGCGCAAGTAATGATTTTGATACCTTATCAAAATCTTGTTCAATGCCTCCATAGCATCCACGTTTGTTATAAAAATCGGCCATGTCACAATTTATCTCTGGTTTTTCGCCTTCTATCAACGAAAATTTAGATTTTTTAAAAGCGTCGTAACCCGTTCTCCATGGGATTTCATCGGCTAAGTCATTTGCATTTTTTATTTCACTTACCGAAACAATAAAACCAGGTTTCGAAAGGTAATAGAATGATTTTTTTGGATTGATATACGACTTTAAACCCATTTCGCCTTCTCTTTTCAGTGTTGAAATAAATTCAGTTGCGAAGGCTTTGAAATTTTTTTGACCTTCGATAGCTCCGGTCTTGGGTTTATTTTCTTTTTCAATTTGTTTTTCGAATTCCTCTAATGAATCGCCTCCAATAACATTGCGTATCAATATTTGATGTATCTCAACTTTTTTAATAAGTTCATCATATTGTTTTTTAAGTTTTAAATATTCTTTTGAACTATTCTCATGCTCTGAACTAAGGTTTTCAATTTTGGTGGTTAAATCTTTGGTATAAAGTTTTAAGTCTTTGAGTTCATTGGTGAGCCGTTTAACATCGGAAAGGGTTGTTGAATCTCTTAATCTTAAATAATTAAGTAAAATTTGCTGATTTGAATTAATTAGGCTCAAGGTATCAATATTGGCTTTGAGCATTTTTTTTCGTGGTCCAAATTGTCCCATTGTAAGTATAGGAATAGATACAAGTAAGATTAATAAGAATTTTGCTGTTCTCATGATGCTATTTAAGCATCAAAATTACAAAATAAGACATATCTTAGGTTAAAATATTAGTTTTGCCTCTATAATAATGAGCGGAGAAGAACAATTTAAAAAAATTATATCACATTGTAAGGAGTATGGTTTCATATTTCCATCGAGTGAAATTTATGAAGGCTTGGCGGCGGTATACGATTATGGGCAAAATGGCGTAGAATTAAAAAATAATTTGCGGCAGTTTTGGTGGAAAAGCATGGTTCAAATGCATCAAAATATTGTTGGTTTGGATTCAGCCATTTTTATGCAACCCAAGGTATGGAAAGCAAGTGGACACGTGGATGGGTTTAGTGACCCAATGATTGACAACAAAGACAGTAAAAAAAGATACCGAGCCGATGTATTGATAGAAGACTATCAAGGAAAAATAACAGCAAAAATTGATAAGGAAGTTGGCAAAGCCAAAGATAGGTTTGGTGTAACGTTTAATTTGAATGAATTTTTAACGACCAATGAACGGGTAGTAAATTATTCGAACGAAATTTTACGAATAGATAGCATTATGAAAGAAGCCCTTGAATCGGGTGATCTTCAAAAATTAAAAAGTTTAATTGAGGAACTTGAAATAGTTTGCCCTATTAGTGGTTCTAAAAATTGGACCGAAGTACGGCAGTTTAACCTGATGTACAGTACTCAAATGAGTGCTACCGATGGCGAATCGGAATTATATTTACGACCAGAAACGGCACAGGGAATATTCGTAAATTTTTTAAACGTTCAAAAATCAGGTCGAATGAAAATTCCTTTTGGCATTGCTCAAACTGGAAAAGCATTTCGTAATGAAATTGTGGCTAGGCAATTTATTATGCGAATGAAAGAATTTGAACAAATGGAGATGCAATTTTTTGTAAAGCCAGGAACAGAATTACAATGGTATACCTATTGGAAACAAAATCGTATGAAATGGCACAATGCGTTGGGAACACATACTGAAAATTTAAAATATCACGACCACTTAAAATTAGCACATTATGCAAATGCTGCTGTTGATATTGAGTATAAATTTCCATTTGGGTTTAAAGAAGTAGAAGGCATTCATAGCCGTACAGATTTTGATTTAGGTAAACATCAGGAATTTTCTGGTAAAAAACTTCAATATTTTGATACCGAAACAAACCAAAATTACGTACCATATGTGGTTGAAACATCAATTGGACTTGATCGATTATTTTTACTTCAAATGTGTGAAAACTTGGTAGATGAACCATTGGAGAATGGAGAAATACGTACTGTATTAAAAATTAACCCGGTATTGGCGCCCTATAAAATTGCTATTTTACCTTTAGTTAAAAAAGACGGCTTACCCGAAATAGCTGAAAAAATTTATAACGACTTAAAATTTGATTTTAACTGTTTTTATGAAGAAAAGGATACTATTGGAAAGCGCTATAGACGACAAGATGCAATAGGCACCCCATTTTGTGTTACCATTGATTACGAAAGTATTGAAGACGCCTCAATAACCCTTAGGTATCGCGATAGTATGGAGCAAAAGCGAATTAAAATAGCAGAACTTCACAGCTTTATTAGTAAAGAAATAAACTGGAAAAATTTATTAGAAAAGGTTTAGATGGACTTCTCAGAATTTTCTAAATCTACGATGGCCGAGTGGCTAGAAGGGGTAAAAAAATTAACTAGTGGAAAAGATGCCTCTAGCCTATTGAATTATGTACCAACCTCAGATATTGCCTTATCTACCTATGAAACAGCCGAAGGGGTTTTTGAAAAGGAAACGATAACCATTAATAACCCTGAATCGTTTGAGGTATGTTTGCCAATTAATTTTCAAGATAAATCGTTTGAACGCATGTCATTTGACGGTGTAGATTCAGTCGATTTTCATTACGATGGCTCTCCTATTCCTAAGGTATTAGAAAACACTAAACTACATATAACCATTGATGCAAAATATTGCGGATTGCTTCAAAATTTATCGACTCACAAACCGGGAGGAAGTATTTTAATAACTAACGACCATAACGACGCTGATTATACCAAGGCCATTAGTGAACTGATAAAAAATGCAATTCCAGGATTTAAAACCATTGGAATTAGAATAAATGCAGAGCAAAACTCTACAGATCAATTAAGAAGTGCCTATCTTTTGGCAAATAAATTTATTGAAGAAAATGGCTGTTTTAACATCTTTTTTAGATTACAATTAGGCCTAGATTTTTATGTAAATGTGGCTAAAATAAGGGCTCTGAAGCAGTTGTGGTATAATTTACAGAAGCAACATAACCTTGCTTTTGATGCCCCATTTATTATTGCCGAAACGCCTGATTTATCAAAACTCAATAATGAAACGGAACAAAATTTAATAAAAGCTACCACCTTGACATTTGCGGCTATGACGGGTGGAGCCAATGTTGTAAGTGTGCAAGGATTGAATAATCTCCAATCGCAATCGAATACTTTTGCCTTAAGAATGATTCGTAATATTCAGCTTTTATTAAAAGAGGAAAGCCTTGTGGATAGAGTGCAAGATCCATTCAAAGGATCCTACTTTATTGAAAAATTAACGCGCCAACTAACGTCAAAAGCAATCGAAGGGTATGAAGGAAATGGAAATTCAATTTGTTATTTTGAAACCCAACCAAAATCTATAACTAAATTTAAGACCATTGAAGGTTTCGAATTAAAATCTACGTTTAATAGCAAAGATATTTTTGAATTAGGCTATGAAAAGTTTGGTGCGGGAAATCCGCCGTTTTTAAGAGGGCCCTATAATTCTATGTATCTTCAAAAACCATGGACTATAAGGCAATATGCTGGGTTTTCGACTGCTGAAGCATCGAATGCCTTTTATCGCAAGAATTTGGCCGGAGGACAAATGGGTCTATCCGTAGCTTTTGATTTAGCTACACATCGTGGTTACGATAGCGATCATGCTCGCGTTACAGGTGATGTGGGAATGGCAGGAGTTGCTATAGATTCGGTTGAGGATATGAAAATACTTTTCAACCAAATACCCCTCGATAAAATGAGTGTGAGTATGACCATGAATGGTGCGGTTATACCCATTATGGCCTTTTATATTGTTGCTGCCGAAGAGCAGGGTGTAAATCCAGAACAGTTAACCGGAACTATTCAAAATGATATTTTGAAAGAATTTATGGTTCGAAACACTTTTATATATCCACCTGAACCGTCGATGCGATTGGTGAGTGATATTTTTAAATATGCCTCGGCTAAAATGCCCAAATTTAATAGTATTAGCATAAGCGGTTACCATATGCATGAGGCAGGCGCTTCGGCCGATATTGAATTGGCTTATACGTTGGCCGATGGAATAGAATATGTTCGGACAGGAATTGCTGCCGGATTAAAAATAGATGATTTTGCCCCGAGACTCTCTTTTTTTTGGGGCATAGGGATGAATATTTACACCGAGATTGCTAAACTTAGGGCAGGGCGTTTATTATGGGCTAAGTTAATAAAACAATTCAACCCTAAAAATGAAAAATCGATGGCTTTACGAACCCATTGTCAAACCTCAGGGTGGAGTTTAACCGAACAGGACCCATTTAATAATATTGCACGAACCTGTATGGAAGCTATGGCAGCTGTTTTTGGAGGCACTCAAAGTTTGCATACCAATGCATTGGATGAAGCGATAGCATTACCAACTGAATATTCGGCACGAATAGCGCGGAATACTCAAATTTATTTAGCAGGCGAAACCAATATAACCAAAGCCGTTGATCCATGGGGAGGGGCATATTATGTAGAATATTTGACCGGACAATTGGTAGAAAAGGCATGGACCCTTATCCAAGAAGTTGAAGCGTTAGGAGGCATGGCAAAGGCCATAGAAACAGGATTGCCAAAATTGCGAATTGAGGAAGCGGCTGCTAAAAAACAAGCCAGTATCGACAGCGGTAAGGAAACTATAGTGGGGGTTAATAAATACAAATTAGAGGAAGAAACACCTATAGATATTCTATCAATTGATAACCAAGAGGTGAGAAAGCAACAAATTCAAAGATTAGTAACCTTAAAAGCAAATAGGAAATCATCAGAAGTGGATGCAACGTTGGAATCTATTACCAAAGCTGCGAAAGATGGTACCGGCAATATTTTGGAATTGGCCATAGATGCTGCGCGCAAAAGAGCAACTTTGGGCGAAATATCCTTAGCTTTGGAGAAAGCATACGGTCGTTATCAGCCAACAATTAGAATGCTTACAGGCGTATTTAAAAATGAAGCTCAAATGAACGAAGATTTTATTAACGCAAAGAAATTATCGGATGAATTTGCCCTGAAAGACGGTCGACGTCCAAGAATTATGGTCGCTAAAATGGGACAAGATGGACATGATAGGGGTGCTAAAGTTATTGCCACTGCCTTTGCCGATCTTGGTTTTGATGTAGATATCGGGCCATTGTTTCAAACTCCGCAGGAAGTAGCTAAACAAGCTATAGAAAACGATGTACATTGCTTGGGAATTTCAAGTTTGGCAGGTGGGCATAAAACTTTAATACCCGAGGTTATCAACGAACTTAAAAAATATGGGAGGAATGATGTTATTATTATTGCAGGAGGTGTTATTCCATCCAAAGATTACGACGATCTTTATCAAGCTGGAACTCATTTTATTTTTGGTCCAGGAACAATTATTACAAAAGCAGCATCCGCTGTTTTAGAAAAAATGTTAGGTGCTTTTTAACCAAGTTTATTTTGTGTTTCTTAAGTTATTAACTTAGGGTTGCATCGCGATTTATTTCCAATTAATATGGAAGGAATAAGCTAAAGATATTTCTATCTTAGCATTTCATCAATCACCGCATTCTCAAAATCTTTGAAGGTTTGCTTTAAAAAACTTTCGGAATCCGTACCATAATTGACAAAAAAGTTTGTAGTAAAGCCCTTTGTAGGGAAATAAAATAAATCGGCGCTATAGCCCAAATCCCTACCTGAATGCCCGAGGCCAAAATTGACGCCTCTATCATTAAATTTTTTCATGATGCCGGGGCCATAATTATTAAATCCATCCGCCGGGCCAAAGGTTTGCATAATAGCTAATGATTTGCTACTTAAAACCGTTTTATCAATTAAGACGCCTTCAATAAATTTTTGAAGATCGAATACAGTAGAAAATGCACCTCCATACCCATTGCCACTTCCTGGTATAATATTAGAAACATTGGTCAGTTGATCGTTATTGTACAAATCATAATATCCTTGTGCCACATAATCTGGAAGATTTTCTCTTCCCTGATAATAGGTGTCACTCATTGCAAGTGGAGCCCACAGTTTTTCGCGCATCAGTTCTCCGTGTGGCTTGCCAGTAGCTTTTTCAATTACCATGCTAACCAACAAGGTATTGGTATTTGAATATTCGGCAGTGTCGCCGGTTTTAAAAGCGGCTTTTTTCCCATAAACAAATTTTAACAATTCCTCTTGTGTCCAATGTTTATTAGGATTATTTAATACCCCTAAATAAAAATCAGAATCTTTAATTATATCATATATACCAGCTGAATGATTCATTACCTGCCTGAGAGTAGCTTCAGTTCCATTTTCTATTTGTTTCAAAATTTTGATATCCAACCAAGTAGTTAAAGGTTTGTCAAGGTCAGTATAACATAAATGAGAATTTACAGAATCTTCCATTAGTTTAAAAACCAACGTTCCGACCATAAACTTAGTAATACTAGCTACTTTACTAATATGGCATGGCTTGTATTTTATTTGGTCTTCAATGCTCGAATATCCTCCGACACCATTCCAAACGCCATCCGAATTGCTAACCATAAGTGAAATTCCGGGCAACCCTTTTTGAACATATTTATCAATTATGGCTTGAAGCGCTACCCCTTTTGGATGGGATGGATTAAAAGTAGGGTATTTTGAATTGGTACAATCCCCTGTTTTGCCAATTTCGGCATTTTTGCATCCAATTAAGCCAAAAATAACAAGTAAAGCCGTGGTTATGATATTAAGATTCATCCTATTATTTAATGATTAAGTCAAAGCCAAGGTGTAAAGAATTATTGGGTAGCAAGGGCACATAGGATTTAATAAATGGGAACTGAAACCAGGGTTGATAATTTATGAATAATCGGCCATCTTTTTTACAAACAGCGATTTGTTTGCCTGCCTTGATTCCTAAACCTGTCATCGCTTGTGGTTTCCCAAAATTATTCACTTTAGTATAAGTTCCTTTGTTATCGGCTTCAAAAGTCTTTTGATGAATAATAGCGTGGAGGTAGCCTAACCCAAATTCGCCAGCTATAAAAAAGTTCTTTGGGAGAGTTACACGATACCCCAAATCTCCATACAATTGTATCCCAGTCTGACTAAACCGGTGATGATATATCCCAAATTTGGCATCATAATAAAAAGTGGTTTTTTTCTTTTTCTTAATGTTTTTTACAAAACCTGCTGATATACCAGGATGATATTTAGCTGTAAAAATAGCTCCCATACCAATAAAAGGAAAATAATATTGATTGTTAAACAGATTAAACTGAACCGATTCGGCTTTTAGTTTTTTAACAAAACGAGTGCTATCTGTACTCCCAAAACTATTTGCAAATGGTAATACTACGAAAAGAAATAAATATAGGTTTCTCATAATTTTTAACAAATAAAAGAGATTTAATATTAAAATAATCGTATTGTTTAACGGATTACGGTCACAGTCCCCTTTTCTACATGTTGGTTTCCATCGCATCCTTTGTAATATGCCACCCAAATGTAGGCATCTAATTGATCGGCTTTATTTTGAGTAATGCCGTCCCATGGCTTTTTTGTATAGGCGTAATCATAAATTTTCTCGCCCCAACGGTTAAATATTTTTAAGTTGTAATCGTTATAGGTGTTTGGCATATCAAACGGAAATACCTCGTTTAGCCCATCGCCGTTTGGCGTAAAAGCATTGGGAATATAAATAATATTTGGAAGGACGTTAGGGTCGGTTTTAACTTCAATACTTGCCGTTCCTTTGCAACCCGCTTCGTCGGTTACCGTTACCCAATATTTACCAGTTTCTTCAACATATCGCATTTTTGCAGTTAATCCATTTTCCCATATGTAGCTATTGTAATCGCCTCCCGGGGTTAATAGAATTGGCGCCCTAACGCAAATAATGGTATCTTTCCCAATGGTAATGGAAGGAGAATTGCTGATGGAAAAGGTAATGCTATCCGAGTTGAAGCATCCATAATTATCCGATTTTTTGATCCAATGCTTGCCTTCAGTTTTTATAAATGCTGTTTGGGTGGTTTCGCCATTGCTCCATTGGTAAGTTGTTAGAGCACCTTGGTTTGATGGGCCGGCATCTAAGGTTATTCTAACCGAATCGCAAAAATGTTTATCAGGGCCAAGTTCTAAAATTACTTTCGAATTTGTAATGGTTAAGGTATCAGATTTTGAGCAGTGTTTGAGGTAAGTTGTTACCCAATATTTTCCTGGCTTATCTGTCGTAAAAGTTCGGTTTGTGCTTCCATCGTTCCATAAATATGTGGTTCCAGCAACCTGTAATCCAGCGTCTAATGTTTGTGAAAAGTCATTGCAAATGAAAATATTAGGACCGAGATTTGGCGTTATCTTCGCTAATACCAAGATGGTTGTATCTTTTTTCGAACAGTTTTTATTATAAACGGATGCAATGTATTTCCCTTCCTTTGTAGCATTAATTTTAGCAGTTGTGTCGCCCGTATTCCAAATTATTTTAGCACCAGGCGATCGGTTTGTGATTTCTATATTTGCATCAACCTTATCACAAAATAAGGAATCGCGACCCAATGACACAAACGATACGGGGTCGAAGCCAATGTTTATTGTATCGCGGATGATGCATAGGCCATATGTTGCTTCTACCATATAGGTGCCTGGTTTATCAATGGTTATAAATCCAGCTTTCGAACCCGTTGACCATAATATAGAGGTAAAATCATTCCATGGAACCGAAATGACTTGCTTAAAAGGAACGCAATGAATTTTATCTTTTCCTATATCAAAACCTTTTTTAGTTCTAACTTTTACTTTTAGGGTGTACTCATCATTGCAGGCGGTGTTCCATGCTGTTTGTTTAACACTAAAATCGCCACCTTTTGAAAAGACGTGTGTGGGATTCCTCAATAAACTTGCGTTATTGTCAAACCCAGATGCGGGGTCGCCAAATATCCATGAAACGGAATTGGCTCCTATACTGCGATCCATAAATTTAATAGTATCTGAGCACCATATTATAGGCTTAAAGTTAGCAACAGCAACTGCATCGCACTCCACTACATTAAACTGGTAATCGCGCAAGGTTTCTCCAATTAGCACCCATTGGTCATTTATAAAACGCCATTCTTTAACTTTAACGCCACACACAAATTGATTGACATCGTCAGGGGTTACGGTAAGTTCTCCGGTTACTTCATCTATTTCGAGTATTGGGTTGCCCTGCATTTGGTTTTCGGTATTATAGCCATTGGCCCAATACACATTTTTAAAAGGCGGATCGCTTGGTCCTGAACCATCTTTACCCGGATGTGGCGACGAACGGGTTGCTCCTAAAAAAGGATGGTAAAGTTCATAGCTTAAGGAGTCGCCATCGGCATCGGTAGCCGAGTGATCGAAAACCAAAGGGATGCCTTTGCAGATATATATTGGAGGAAATTTTCTAAAAATCGGACTATTATCTTCAGCCACCAAGTCTCTATCAGGCACATGTACCCAATAGGTTGCTCCAGTTGATTCGGGGTTATAAATATTGCGAATGGAGTTATTTCTACAACACCGTTGAAATGCGATAATGTATCCACCTTTACGTTTTGGAAGGGTAAGGTCGAATACATAATTGTATTGATCCACACATACATTGCCTGGTTTATTTACACATTTATAGGCTACACCATTTAAGTGAATTGGCCCAGTTCTTTCTTTCTCTAGCGAATAAAGAAGTTGATTGTAGTTTCCATCAAAAATATAAATAAATGCTGTTAGGTCCCTTTTTATTGCCCCGGTATCACCTTTGTAGCAATCAATGTATAACTTCATGGTGATTTGATACTTATCACCTCCCATATATTTATAATAAAAATCACCTCCAACAATGTGGGTTGCCCACGAATACGTACAGGATAAAACAAAAAGTATTATGCCGATGATGAAACGCATATTGCTGATAAGACGCTTAAAGTATTAAAAAAGTTATGTAAAGAAATACTTTTTTAATATTGAATCCTAATTCATTTTATGAATGGGATGGATTTGTAATTAAATTACAATTACCTTAGTTTCTTAAGGTAGCCCTAATTCTCTTGCTTTGGCTAGGTATTGCTGGGCTTGAGGATTATTCTGTTTTTGAAGTATCAAGCCCATCTGTTTATATGGATAAGGAAAATTAGGATTAATCTGAGTTGCAACATTATAATACATTAATGCCGAATCGGGATAGTTTAATAATTCATACGTTTTGCCCAAATTAAAATATAAATATACTCCTTGATTGCCTAATTCTGCTGATCGAATAAAATTTCGTTTTGCAGCCATTGGATCATTTTTATCTAAGTAAATACTGCCAAGACCTTCCCAGGCATTGCTCATATTTTCTTTGTATTCGATGGCTTTTTTAAAACAAAATTCTGATGAGTCATTCATTTTGCGTTGCTGATAAATGTAGCCAAGATACGTATAAGCGTAATAATTTTCAGGACAAAGCGCAATGGATTTATTGAGTAATGAAACCGCTTCTCCTAGCTTACTCTGTGCCATTTTTATATAGCCCATTTCGCGGTATGGGCCCTCGTTTAACGGACTGTATCGGTTGGCTTTTTGATAGAAACCCAAAGCTGAGTCTAAGAGGTTTTTATTTTTTAATTGATGAGCTTTATAAAAGTCAAAATTTTCACGTTTTACAATTGTGGCTATTGGTATTCCATCAACCATTATTTTATGTATGGTTCCTTTAAGGGGGTAATATCCATTTTTTAATTGCAATTGACTCAAGGTGCGGCTGGTAAAAATGGCATAATCCCAATAACTTTCATCCCATTCAAAATCACGAGTCCAAACAAGGGTAATGCTATCGGTTTGTTTTTCGGCGTAATAGCTCATGCTATGGCTTTCATTATTACTAGCCACATAAATCCTTTTTTTAGTATCTTTTAATTTTTCATGGTCCAATAACCATTCAATGGCTGCGCGAGGGCTCTGACACCAATAGTCGGTTTCATAGCTTCCATAAGCACCCTTTACTCCTCCAACTATTTCATTGTAATACAAGTACTGATAAGGGTGATTTTTTATCATCCAAGCCCCCACTTTGCCAGCTAACAGTACCAAGATACCAACCGGGATCCAACGCATTGATTTTAGATTAATCAAATGAATTAGGCGTTGCCAACCTATTGCTGCAAGCACAACAACGGTTGGGTAAATAAATAATAAATGCCTCCAACTGCTGTATAAGGCTGATTGTTTGTAAATCACATAAACGATAGGAAAAGCGCTAGCAAAAACGAGGAAAACAATGGGCCAAATTTTTATTTTCTTATGGTGTAAGGATGATAATATTAAGGTTATAGCCAAACCAATTAAAACAAATAAGGGAATGGTTATGAACATGCTCTTTGGTTCATAATACCATGGAAAATCCTTCATGTAGTATTTTTTACCTTCAAAAATCTCATAAATATGAACCAAGCTGAATTTTTCAAAATTTTTCAAAGCTTGTAGAGGGTGTTTTAAGGGATCTTGTATGGCGGCTGGCCAAAATATAACTCCAACTGCATATCCCAATAGGCTTGGTTTTAATAGTTTTTTAAAATAAATCCATACATTTTTAACATCAAAAGCATGATTCTTTTTGTAAACATTCCATAGAAAAAGTAAACCCGTAAATAGCATAAGATATGCAAATACCAGCAATCCGCCCACCCGAATACTCATTAATATTCCCATAGATATAGCCAATTTTATCCAAGTACCTCGCGTTGGCGAAGGCATTTCCTCTAAAAACTTAACAATATAATAGAGGGAAGCAACATAAAATGCCAAAAAAGGAATATCCTTTTGGTTGTTCATCCCATGGCCAAAAATGGTAGGGGTTAAAAGCATAAATAAAAATGCCAATACAGCTGTTTGCCAATTTCCAATCTTTTTGGCTAATAATCCAGTAAACAATAATCCAATGCATGTAAATAATGAAACCACAATATGCCTTGTTTCATATAACCCAAATGGTGATAAAAATTTATAGGCAAAGGCACTGCTGAGATTTACAAAAGGACCATAGTTAACAAGGTGAGGTAGAAGTGCTGTTTTTACTTCGTGTCCAGTTAAGCTACCCGCAATATCCAAGCAACGTTTATCTTCGCCAAACGAAGTATAGTAGGCTAACACTTCATTAAAGTAGCCTATATCTTCAAATTCGTCCCATGTAATGCCATAATCAAAACTTAAATACGGTAAACAAACAAATGCCAATGCCACCAGAACGGCAAAAATAAAGCGATAAAATGGGTGCTGTCCGTTCCACCACGTGTTTTTATATTCTTCTTGCTTTAGCGAATCAAGCGGTTCGGATATAAAAAAGATTTTTTTGGAAATAAAAAAGGCGCTAACTTTCTGCCTAAATGAAAGCTTAGGACCTTTTGGTTTTTGCGCTGATTGTTGTTTTTGAGGGAGAGTGGCCTGTTGGAATTTCTTTTTAGACATGGTGGTTCAAAAATAGTAATTTAACTTTTCCATCGTGCCTTTGGCGAGAAAACTTTCGAAAAGTTTATCATATCTTTCTATCCTAATGCTTGGTGTAAGAGATCAAGGTAATCATTATGACTAATTTCATATGCTCCAAATTGTTTAATATGATCGTTCAAATATTGGCTGTCGAGTAAAATATAGTCGTTTTTACGTAGTGTTTCTACCAAAAATATCAACGCAATTTTTGAAGCATCGGTAACGGTATGAAACATACTTTCGCCAAAAAATGCTTTACCAATGGATAATCCGTATAAGCCGCCTACTAAATTTCCATCCAACCACGTTTCAAAACTATGGGCCACACCCATTTCATGCAATTGGCAATATGTATCAATAATGTCTTCCGATATCCATGTGTCATCCCTTTGCGAACACATTCGAATTACCCCCTCAAAGTCATGGTTTTGTAATAGCTCAAATTTTCTTTTTTTATACAATTTTGCCAGGTTCTTGCTTATTTTAAAGCGTTCGTCGAGAGGGATAATGCCCCTAATTTCGGGCAAATGCCAGAAAATTGCGTTGCCCTCATCCGGATGCGCCATTGGGAAATAACCTTGTGTATAGGCTTGTATAATAACATGGGGGTCGAACATGGCTGTAAAGGTAATTTGAAAACTAATCAATTTGAAAACGGATTAATTTGGTAATAGGACCCAAAAATTAATTAACTAATTTTCAAATTGCCTAATTACCAAATTAGCAAATTACTTTTGTGCAATGAAAATTATCTGTGTTGGCCGTAATTATGCCGAGCATGCCAAAGAACTTAATAATGCCTTACCCACTGAACCTGTCTTATTTATGAAGCCCGATTCGGCATTGCTGCGTAAAGGAGAACCATTTTTTCATCCAAATTTTTCCGACAATATTCATTACGAAACCGAAGTTGTGTTTCGGATAAAGAAAATTGGACGGCATATTGATGCAAAATTTGCCTATAAATATTTTACAGAATTTACGGTAGGGATTGATTTTACGGCACGCGATTTACAGGATAAACAAAAATCGAAAGGTTTACCTTGGGAGATTTCCAAATCATTCGATCAAAGTGCAGTGGTTGGTAATTTTTTGCCTTTGGAAAATGTTGATGTGCATAATATTTCGTTTCACTTACTAAAAAATGGAGAGTTGGTGCAAAAAGGAAACACAAAAAATATGATTTTCCCCATAGAAAAGGTTATAGAATATAGCTCCCAGTTTTTTACATTAAAAATTGGAGATTTATTTTTTACAGGCACTCCCGAAGGTGTTGGTAAAATTAGTATTGGCGACCGTTTGGAAGGATTTGCCGAAGGGGTAAAAGTGTTTGAAGTTGTGGTGAAGTGACCTCACCCCCCCAACCCCCTCTCCTAAGGAGGAGAGGGGGAGCGTGCTTCCTATAATTTTTTAACGATTTAAATATTGCACTCATACAATCTTAAATTTGACATGATACATTTTCAATATTTTCGCTGATGGTTTTAGGTATACAAATGTTCAAAATTCAACAATCCCTATCTTTAACATTATAAAACAGTAACTAAAAATGAATTTGCTTGAAATAAAAAATGTTTCTAAATATTATGCCACTCATAAAGCATTAGAAAATGTTAGTTTAAGTGTGCCAGAAGGGTGTATTTATGGATTGCTCGGGCCTAATGGAGCAGGCAAAACCACTCTTATCCGAATTATTAATCAAATTGCTACGCTCGATGCTGGTTCCATCATTTTTGATAAGGAACCCTTAAATCAAAAGCATATTTATAACATTGGTTATTTGCCCGAAGAGCGTGGTTTATACAAAAAGCAAAAGGTTTGGGATCAGATGATATACTTTGGACAGCTCAAAGGACTTTCGACGGCTGAGGCTAAAAAAAGGTCAGAAACATGGCTCCTAAAGTTTGACTTAATGCCATGGAAAAATAAAAAGGTAGAAGAATTAAGTAAAGGAATGCAGCAGAAAGTTCAGTTTATCATAACTGTACTTCATCGCCCAAGGTTATTAATTTTGGATGAGCCATTTACTGGCTTTGACCCCATTAATGCCGAAATAATAAAAAATGAAATAAAGGCATTAAAAGCGAGCGGCACCACTATTGTATACAGTACGCATCGCATGGAAAGTGTAGAAGAAATTTGCGACAACATTTGTTTGTTAAACAGGGCGAATAAAATTTTAGATGGGAGCGTAAAAGATATTAAAATGGCCAATAGTAAAAACTTATTTGAGATAATTTTCGAAGGCCAAATTCCAGAATGGATTGAAATAGTGAGCCATGAAAAATTGGAGGATGGGCAATGTAAAGTAATTTTTAATGCAGGGCATATGAATAGGTCTGAAATAATAAAACGGTTAGCCAGTGAAGTAAATATTTGGTCATTTAGAGAGGTAGTGCCATCCATACATCAATTGTTTATTGATAAAGTAAAGGAGGTTAACCATGCGTAAAATTTGGTTAATAACGAAGCGAGAGTATTTGAGCAGGGTAACGAAAAAGACCTTTATCGTGATGACCATTTTAGGTCCTATTCTTATTGCCTTATTTTATGCAGTAATTATTGGCATCAGCATAAATCAAAAAACAGGAGAAAGAACGAAGACTATTGGGGTAATTGACCATAGTGGTTTGTTTGCCAATTCATTAATTAACCCTCCAAAGGTCAACTTTATTTATGCAGATACCAGTTTGTCGAATATCAATTTTGAAGTTGATGGATGGCTAATTATCCCAAAAGACTTTACCTTAGGCAGCCCAAAACGTTTGCTTTATAAATCTACTCAAGCGCCAACATTAGATATTCAAGGTAAACTTACTCGCGCCATAGAAAGTGCTACCAAAAATAAAAAACTTATTCTTAATGGTTTACGCCAAACTTTTTTGGATAGTTTAAATTTAAATATCAGTATGACAACCATGGAAATAAATAAAAGTGGGGAGTTAACTAACTCAAAAGCTGAGCTGAACTTTGGGTTAGGCGTAGCGTTTGCCTTTATTATTTATTTTTTCATTTTTATGTATGGCGTTCAAGTTATGCGTGGGGTAATGGAAGAAAAAACCAACCGAATTGTTGAAATTATAATTTCGTCCGTTAAACCTTTCCAATTAATGATGGGCAAGATATTAGGAATAGCAATGGTAGGCTTAACTCAATTTTTAATTTGGATTGGCTTAAGTGGGGTATTAATGGCATTTATATCCCTAACTTTTGCGTTGCCAATGGACACCATTTCAAACACGATTGGAGAATCTGGAGGAGCCCAAAATCAAGGAATACCAAATATTATGAACGCTTTTTTTGATCTTGACATTGGATTTTATGCGCTTATCTTCCTTTTTTATTTTTTATTTGGTTATCTGCTTTATAGTGCCATGTTTGCTGCTGTAGGCTCGGCTGTTGACAGCGAATCGGATACTCAGCAATTTATGCTGCCCATTACCTTGCCTTTAATAATAAGCTTTGCTACAAGTTTTTCTATCCTTTCTTCTGACCCCAATGGAAGTATGGCCACATTCATGTCTATTTTCCCCCTTTCATCGCCCATTATTATGATGGTTCGCTTGCCTTTTAATCCGCCTTGGGAAGAATTGGCCCTTTCTATGATTGTATTGGTTGCTACATTTATTGTGTTCACATGGCTTGCAGGGAGAATTTATAAAGTTGGGATATTGGCAATTGGCAAAAAGCCAACCTATAAACAGTTGTTTAAATGGATGCTTCTGAAATAAATGGGTAAATTAAAGAAGCAATCCTATTATATCAATTATAATTTCATTTTATACTTCACATCAAAATTTTTCCCTTTCAATCTCATTTTTAGGGTTACAAATTTTCCTTTGGATGTTTTTAAACATATATCCTGCGGCATAGCATCTAATCTTACGTAATCCTTGGGTTTGTAAATACTTCCACTTTTAGAAAACGATTTTCCAAAGGGTGAATATTTATATTTTTTAACTTTAATGGCAATA
>CANMPY010000008.1 GCA_947499775.1 Bacteroidota bacterium
TTAGGTGGGTTCACTGAGTTTATCGCAGATCTTCCTACAGGATCTGAATTCAAAGATGTGAAAAATAATTTAACTTTATTAGCAGGTTATAAGGCAGATCCTGTAGGAAGATCTGCGATAAACTCAGTGAACCCACCTAAGTCGCCTAATTTTTCTTTAAGCATTTTCTTTAATTCAAGTTTTAAGGTTTTATACATGGCTTCAGGGTCATTATGAGCCCCTCCAAGCGGTTCGGAAATAATTTTATCAATCAACTTGTTTTCCAACATATCGTTCGATGTTAATTTTAAAGAAATGGCTGCTTTTTCTTTATGCTCCCAACTGCGCCATAAAATGGACGAACACGACTCGGGTGATATTACAGAATACCACGTATATTCAAGCATCGCAATTTTATTTCCCACGCCTATTCCTAAAGCGCCACCACTAGCTCCCTCACCTATAACTACACAAATAACTGGCACTTTTAGAACCGCCATTTCCATAAGATTTTTAGCTATCGCCTCCCCTTGACCACGCTCCTCTGCTTCCAATCCGGGCGATGCGCCAGGAGTATCTATTAAGGTAATTATTGGAATGTTAAATTTTTCGGCCAATCGCATCAATCTCAAGGCTTTTCGGTATCCTTCGGGATTTGGCATTCCAAAATTGCGCATTTGACGCTGTTTGGTGTTTCTTCCTTTTTGGTGTCCAATAACCATTACCGGTTGATTATCTAATTTGGCAAAGCCTCCAATCATAGCCTTATCGTCGGCAACATTTCTATCGCCATGTAATTCTATGAAATCGGTAAATACTTCCTCAATATAATCTAAGGTATATGGCCTATCGGGATGGCGGCTAATCTGAACCTTCTGCCATCCATTTAATTCTGTGTAAATTGTTTTTCTAAACTCCTCTACTTTGCCTTCTAATTGCTTTATAGTGTCGCCTAAATCAACCTTTCCTTTGGCATGGGTTTCTTTTGCCTTTTCTATCTGCTTTTGCAGCTCCTCAATTGGTTTTTCAAAATCAAATAGCATCATAAAAAGTAATTAGGGTGGCAAATGTAAGGATAAATTATTTACTAGATTAACTCTGCTTTTAGCTAGTTGGCTAGTTGGCCTATTTTATGCTTCCAATAGCTTGCAAAAAATCGCAAATCTTCATAGGAATAATCAAAGCCAAGACTATTTTTAGCTTCAGTAAGTTTTATCTCTGGATTAGTTTTATATACCCTTTCCATAGCATCTTGCTTCTGTGGTGAAATAAATTGAGCTATCGACAGCAATCCTTTCCCAACATACTGCACCAAATGGCCATTAATAGTTGATTCGCTAAGCCCTCTTTGATTCGCTATTTCTTTTACTGTTATTCGACTAATAAATAAATCATAGCTTATTTTATGCGACTCCTCCTTTACGGATTTCATTATTATTTCTTCTTGATTATCTTTAGAAATTGTAATTTGATTCGTGTCGCAATATTCTTTTACAGTTTTAATTATTTCATTGCCAAATCGAGTACACGTAACTTTGCCAATGCCGTTTACTTTTTCTAGCAACTTAGTCGTAGTTGGCAAGGTGTTCGAAATGCCCATTAAGGCTTTTAGGGTGAAAATTTTATAGTCTTCTACTTTATTTTCATTTGCAAAACCGCGTCTTAAGGTGCGGAGTAAATTATATAAAACTGGATGCAGGCTTGTGCTATGTTCTTGAAAAATCGTTTTTTCGGAATGATGATTTGTTTTTTCAAAATCGAGTTCCGCATTTACCTTAATTTGAGCATAAACTGACGCTTTAAAATCGGATGCACAATATTTAAAACAAACCATTTTAATAAATAAAGCTTGTTTGGCGAGCGTTAACGCTTTGTTTATAGCCTCTTTAATTATTTTATTATCCGTTTGTATAGCCAACTCACTCAAAGGCTTTTGTAATCCCTCTATCCATAATGTATTGAAATAGTTGGCGCCTTTTGTTAATCGTTCCTGTAAAACACTATTTAACTCAATCGTTCCTTCTTTGTGAATTAATTGCTTGACTTGTTTTTGAAAATTATAGAGCACTTGCCCAATACTTGATTCTGCCTTGTTAATAACATCGCCAATATATTCAACCGTTTTGGAATCTATTGGCGGTGAATTTTCCATAAGTTGCATGTGTAAATAGTTGAGGGGTTTGCTCAGTGAACTATAATCGAGCAAATCCATAATTAGCAGCTCTTGATATTCAAACTTGGCTTTTTGAAGTGCCTTGTCGTCCAAATCCTGATTGGCAAATGAATTATTAAATTCATTAATTGTTGAATCAAGTCGAATGCTCTTATTAGAAATAGGCGTGCTTAATATTATACCTTCAAGGGTTCGGCACCTGCTTAATGCTACATAAACTTGCCCGCTACTAAAGGCATCTTGTGCATCTATTATTACTTTATCAAATGTTAAGCCTTGGCTTTTGTGAATAGTTATGGCATAGGCTAATTTTAATGGAATTTGATTAAATGAACCCATTACTTTTTCCTCTATGCTTTTGGTTTCCAAATTCAAGGTATATTTAATATTAGTCCATTCTTCGGTATTCACGATTATTTCATCAAGATCATCGGCTTGAACAGTAATACTATCTGAATCTAATTTTACAATTCGACCAATCTTGCCATTGAAATATCTTTTTTCTTTTGCCGTATCATTTTTAATAAACATAACCTGAGCGCCCTTTTTCAATTCAAGGTTTGCATCGGTTGGAAAACTGTATTCTGAAAAATCGCCAGAAATAGTTGCCTTGTAAAAACGCGAAACTCCACTTAATTTTTCTAATCGGTCACTGTTAATTTGTTTAGCAATGGCATTGTGAGAGGATAATGTAATATATCCATCGTCCTTATTTAATTCGAAAATATGCCTATCTAATCTATTGTTTAGTAAGGCAAATCCTTCGCTGTCCATGGTGTTGTTTCTAACTTGATTTAACAAGTCAATAAATGCGCGATCGCTCTGCCTGAAAATATGTTTTAACTCAATAATAACAGGATAACTTTTGCTCAAGGCATGGCTGCTGAAAAAGAAAACTGTTTTATAATGATCTTTCAACAATTCCCATTCCGTATCTTTTACAACAGGCGCTAGCTGATTTATATCCCCAATTAAGAGCAATTGAATTCCACCAAATGGTTGAAATCGATTTCGAAATTGCCTTAGCACCAAATCAACAGCATCTAATACATCGCATCGCACCATACTAATTTCATCAATCACCAATAAATCAATACTTTTTATGAGGTTTATTTTATTGCGTGAATATTTTTTAGATTCAACCGCCACATGATTTGGGACGAATGGTGAAAATGATAGTTGAAATAATGAATGAATGGTAACACCTCCTGCGTTAATGGCTGCAACCCCAGTAGGCGCAACAATAGCCATTCGTTTTGCTGTTTGCTTTTTGAGCCTCTGCAAAAACGTAGTTTTCCCGGTTCCTGCTTTTCCTGTTAAAAAAACAGATTTATTGGTATTGATAATATAATCATATGCCAAATCAAGTTGAAAATTGGATTGGGTGGCGAAATCCACAGTTTTATTCATGCCTATTTAAGGTAACAAATGTATTGGAAATAAATAATAACGCGAGTATCATTTAACGAATTGCTACGCCCGGTTATGACTTAATTTAGTTTTGATAAAAAAACCCTGCGAACGGCTCAAATCAAATTAAGCAGCTTGCAGGGCTTTAGGCTTTTTTATTATTTGGAACCCTTTAAGTACGTGTGTAATAAAAGGCTAAATAAATATTAAGCTCTTTTTACGTTCACAGCTGAGGGGCCTTTGCTCCCTACTTCTACCTCGTAGGTTACTTGATCGTCTTGTGTAATTTGTCCGATAACACCTGTTACGTGTACAAAAACTTCTTGGCCATTGTCGTTGTTTTTAATAAAGCCATAGCCTTTTGACGCGTTAAAAAATTTTACTGTTCCTGTGTCCATTGGTTAATAAATTAAAGTTTAAATAATATTTAATGTCAAAATTACAGTTAAATTTTCCCTTTATAGCACCCTTTTTAAACATTAAAAAAAGATGTCCTTTATTAAAGTCAGCGGTAAAATTTATGATGCATTAATCGCTATCAGAATCTAACACAATTTACCCCTCACTTAACATGGGGTAACCAATATATTCTTATATTGGTTAAGGCCCCAGGTTTCATAACCTGGAATATTTTGGGGCTCGAAAGACTTTAAGGTGTCTTTCTCTAAAAATTGAATTTTAAGACCTAGGCTACTTATCGTTTCACAAAATTGCGCAACCGAACTGCCTGCCGCATGTAAGCCGTGTGGCCAAAATTCTAATAAAAGTTTAATTTCAGGATTTGCTTTAATCGTTTTTTCCATGCCTTTAAGGGCCGATACTTCAAATCCTTGAATATCCATTTTTATAACACTAACCTTCCACTCTCCATTTACATAATCGTCAATTGCAATGGCATCAATTATTTCGGTAGATTGAAAATCGTCTACAGGATAAGTGCGGTGATCTACATTTAAATCTTTCGATTTATAAATGGTCAATTGGCCGGTTTTATCGCTTGCCGCTTTATTATTTAATATGACATTAACCAGATTGTGGGTGTTGTTTTTAAGATGTTGATAGTTCATAGGGTCTGGCTCAAACGAATGAACTTTGCCATATTTTCCTGTGCACTTTGACAATATTTTTGAATAAAAACCAATGTTTGCTCCTATATCCAAAATTAAATCACCAGGGGCAATTATTTTTTTTAGATACCCTATTTCGTCTGCATCCTGTTTGTTTTTAAATATTGGATAAACAACATTATACACAGGGAATGCATAGGTATATAAAAAATGGCCGATCCTTATTGAAAGTGGTTTTGTCATCACTCGCAAAAATAAACCATTCGCTTCTTAAAATCACTTTGCTTGTTTTCTAAATATTTTTCATGACAGCCCGCAATATTATCATGAGAATAATGCTGAAAACTTTTGGCTAAAAGGTGTTGAAACTCTTATTTTTGCATTACTTTTATTATCCCTATACTATTTGATTAACGCATGAAAAACACACCTTTATTCTGTATTCTAGTTTCACTTTTTTTTCTAGCATCCTGTTCTAATTCGGCTAGTACAACCGACAATGAATCGGCGCAAGAATCGGAAGAATACCAAATGCCAGCTGTTGATACCACCAACGGTATTTTTGCAATTATACATACCACAAAAGGGGTAGCTATCGCTCGCCTTTTTGAAGAAAAAGCACCATTAACCGTGGCTAATTTTGTAGCTTTAGCTGAGGGATCTATGCCAAATTCATTTCGACAAGCGGGAGCCCCTTATTACGATAGTTTAAAATTTCATAGAGTGATTAGTTATACAAACGGAGATAAAGAAAATTTTATGATTCAAGGTGGCGATCCACAAGGCACAGGCAATGGAGGCCCTGGATATCAATTTAAGGATGAATTTTCGGATATAAAGCTTGATAGGCCAGGTTTATTAGCCATGGCCAATTCTGGTCCTTCAACCAATGGAAGTCAATTTTTTATAACCCTAAAAGCAACGCCATGGCTTGATGGCTTGCATACTATTTTTGGAGAATTAATCTCAGGGACCGAAGTCCCTTTTTTAATTAAAACGAATGATTATATGACGAAAATAAAAATTATTCGCAAAGGTGATAAAGCTTTAAAATACAATGCAATGGCTGACTATTCAGCGCATAAATAAGTTGAGTAACTTTATAGAATGAATACCATTAATCAATACAATTTTTTGGATAAACGCGTCCTTGTTCGGGTCGATTTTAATGTGCCATTAGATGAAAATCTAACCATTACTGACGATTCAAGAATTACAGCAGCAATCCCAACCCTAAACAAAATACTAGACGACGGCGGATCAATCGTCTTGTTATCCCATTTGGGCAGACCTAAAAATGGCCCTAATTCGAAGTACTCATTAAAACATATTGTTGCACATATAAGCTCTCTTTTAAAGGTGAAGGTAAAATTTGCAGATGATTGTATTGGGCAAGAGGCTTTTGAATTATCAGAATCACTTAAATCTGGAGAAGTTCTTTTATTAGAAAATCTTCGTTTTTATAAAGAGGAGGAAAATGGGGATCTCATTTTTGCTGAAACCCTTTCAAAATTAGGAGATTTCTATGTTAATGATGCATTCGGAACGGCACATCGCGCCCATGCAAGTACTGCTATCATAGCACGATTTTTTCCAAACTCAAAATGCTTTGGCTATTTGATGGCTAAGGAAATAAATAATGCCGAATTAGTGATTAATAATCCTAAGCGCCCTTTTACGGCAATTGTTGGAGGCGCCAAGATTAGTGATAAAATAGTCATCATTGAAAATCTACTTAATATAGCCGATCATATTATTATTGGCGGTGGAATGTCGTATACCTTTATAAAGGCAATGGGAGGCGCTGTAGGCAATTCTTTGCTTGAAATAGACAAATTAAAGTTGGCTACAGAAATATTAGACCGCGCTACGCAAAAAGGAGTCCAAATTCATTTACCAATGGATTCGGTTATTGCAGATGAATTTAGCAATAATGCCAAAACCATAAATTGCCTTAGCAATGAAATTCCTGATGGGTGGATGGGTTTGGATATTGGAGAACAAGCCATTGAAGCGTATAAAACTGTAATAAATACGAGTAGCACAGTGCTTTGGAATGGGCCAATGGGTGTATTCGAAATGGAAAAATTCGCAGGAGGAACACGAGCAATCGCCTTTGCATTAGCAAATGCTACAAAGAATGGTTCGTTTACGCTAATTGGTGGTGGCGATTCTGCTGCTGCAATCCACCAATTCAAATTAGAAAACGAGGTTAGTTATGTATCAACTGGTGGCGGAGCTTTACTCGAATATTTTGAAGGTAAAATACTACCCGGTATAAAAGCCATCCAATCCTAGAACACTCCCTTAATTTTTACTCAGTTTTTCGGCCAACATAACGGCGTTGTATGTGTTTACAACTCCACCCGAAACTGTTATCTTTTTAAGTCTTGTTGCTTTCTTAGTTCCCGGAATATAAACTTTTCCCTTTACTTTAGTTGTTGACTGTATAAGAATCATTCGGACCTGTACAGCCGTAAGATTTGGATAATATGAGCGTATTAATGCGGCAACTCCTGCTGTGCATGGCGATGCCATACTTGTTCCATCAAAAGAGGCATATTTTGAACCCGGAATGGTTGAATAAATACTAACGCCGGGGGCAAATACATCCACATTTATTTGTCCATAATTCGAAAACTCTGCCAATCTAGCTTTTCCACCTACCCATGACGACGCTCCAACTTCTACCCAATTTGATGCCCGTTTGTTATCGATTGCAATATTTGGATTTGGATAATTAATATTCACATCAATATCTTTTGAATCGTTTCCTGCCCCATGCACCAATAGCACATCTTTTGACTCAGCATATTTAACAGCCTCATCTACCAAAGCTTTGTCCCAAGGAAAGGCTTTTCCAAAACTCATATTAATAACTTTGGCGCCATTGTTTACAGCATATCGTATTGCATTGGCAACGTCCTTGTCGCGCTCATCTCCATCTGGCACACAACGAACCGACATTATTCTTGCGTTATTTGAAACACCTTTTATTCCTAAGTTATTGTCGCGTTGTGCACCAATTATTCCTGCCACATGCGTTCCATGTGAAGCATCCGGACCAGTAACGTCATTGTTTCCGTAATTGGTTTCACGCTGATCGTCATAGTTGTCGCCAACAATTAATCGTGAGTTATAATTTACATTATACGCGTAATTAGCTTGTACATCAAAATGCTCGAGCGCTTGTTTTAAATTTGTTTTAATGGTTAAATATTTTTCACCTGATTGCATATAGGCAATAAATTTATCAATAGTGCCTGCTTCTTGTGCATTTGCTGGTTTATAGGCTTTAAGTTCCTCTATTGTAAAGTTTTCGCCTTTACCTACTCCCGCCTCAATGCTCTCAAAACGCTTCATTGATTTGGAATATAAATCGAACATGGTTTGCGATTGAACACTTTTTTGCAAAAACTCTACCTTTAATTTCAAATATTCTTGATACCCAACTTTGTCCGTTTCCGAGATTGTGGCTTCGTTCATGTTCTCGTACTTTAGTTTGAATTTGTTATAAACGCGTGTAAGCTCATACGAGTCGTGTTCTACATTTTTGCCATCCTTGCCCCCTATAAAATTCCATCCATATATATCATCTATATACCCATTATTATCATCATCAATATTGTTTCCAGCAATCTCACCTTGATTAATCCACATTACATTTTTTAAATCTTCGTGATCTTCATCTACACCGCTATCAAGTACGCCAACTATTACAGGAACCGATGTTTTATTTTTTAGCAATTCATCATAAGCCCTTTCGGTGCTCACGCCAAATACTTTGTTAGCCTTCTTATCTAGGTTAAACCAATTTTCTGGAGCATTTTGTCCGTATACCAACCCAGTTGAAGTAGTAAATACAACCGCCCAAATCAATTTTTTTGTAAACATAATTTTATTCTTAGCTTTCAAAAATCACGATAATTTTTAGATATAGAGTTACTCTTTTAGATAAAGTTTATAAAATTTACCATCAAATGTTTATCTGATATAGGAAACTATAAAGTATGAAATGCTACTAGCTGGCTTAAAGAGGCCATTGTATACTGGGCAATGCATACATTAAATGCATTTGAGTTTGGACTTAAATACATGGTTTCAATTGCATTTAAATACTCAGACTTATTTTCATCCGAATTTAGTATTAAAGGATACCCATTTTGGAGGGCAATTATAGTCATAACCAAACGTGCTATAATGCCATTGCCCTTAATGAATGGATGAATATTCATTATTTTCGAATGCATTGTAGAAGCCAATTCAATGGGATGCATTTTTTTTTCATTCAAAGCAAAAAACAAAAACAAATCGTCCATCATCCTTTTAACGTAAGATGGCGAGGGGGGCAAATACGAACTTCCATCCACCCTTAACTGAATATCTCTGTATTGGCCACCATTTTCATTATCAATCCCTCTCATTAATATGGTATGCAAATTGGTCAAAACACTTTCATGCAATGGAGTATTATGCTTTACTAATTCTAAAACTGCTTCAATAGCTTCGGCATGATTTATAACTTCAAGGTGCATGTGCATTGATTTGCCATGGCTAACGGTTCCCTTTTCGATTAATATCGCCATTTCTTGAAGCGTAAGTGCATTATCCTCAAGTCGAATGCTTTGGTAAGTGTATTCTATTTTATTGGCTTGAATTAGGTCATCAATAGAAACGGACGCATTATTTCTTAGTATATCAAATTGATTTTTTAAGTTAGTTAGCTCAATCATCATTGCATCCAACTTTTCATTTGGGATAAGAGCCGATTGAACAATTTGTCGCGCTTCACTTATGGCTTCTAGCCCGTATTCTTCATCTTTTATTTCTTGAATAAGGCGTGAGGCTAACCAAGCTGTTTTAAACACTTTAATGTCCCCATTTAGGCATTTAATTATCGCCTCGAGTTGCACTTTGGTGGCTTGCCTCTCGTTATTTTCTATTTTACTTAACACCCCTTTATCTATTCCCAATTGATAGGCTAAATCGATTAGTTTTAAAGATTTTAAAAATCGCGTTTCTTTTAATAATGTTCCAAAAAGCACAGCTGTGGTCATACTCATTTAATAAAGACAGCAAGAAAAACACCACTACTTTTAAGATCGAATTTGAATTGCCAATTTGTTACCATTACATTTTTACTATGGCTATTTTAAATTTATCAAGCTCACTCAATTTTAGGTAATCGGCCTTAAACAAATCAAATTCATTAATCTCGATAATAGACTTTAAAAAATGTTGGCGTTTTATTATTTGAATATTTTGGCCATCCTTTTTAAATTGAACACTGTACGATGAGAATGCAGAGCGATGAAATATAGCACTTGGAATTTCTACCAACTTATAGCCTAGTGGAATTTTTAAATTGATGGTTTGCTCGGAGCTATAAATGTTTAGTACCTTTTCGAGGTCAACGCGATTGGTCCTATTTTTTTCGAGCAGGACATTACTCTTTTTAATTCCTTCCAAATAGGGCATTCTAAGAATATACATGCCCGAAACTTTATCGGCAAATCCGATTGCTTTTATTTCAATTCTTGCATTTAATGGATTAGAAAAATCGTTTAGATTCATAAAATCAACCCGATTATAAATACCATTTTCAAATACATCTTGACCAAAATAATTAGATATAAAATCGCTGTATTTGTTCTCTGGAGTTCTAAAAATTTGTTCTCTTAAATTGCCTCCTGCAATGCCAGTATATTCAGCTTTGATCGATAATTGTAAGGTTCTATCAAGGGTCAACTCGGCATCAATTTCATATTTAGCTACAGTTTTTGCAGTGTCTAATAAATCATTAGGAAGATTAAAAATTTCATATTCCCCAGGCTTTATTAGTAAGCCAATAGCATCATTGTCCATTTCGGGTAAAACATATAAGGGGTAAAAATTCGTTGTAAGATCGCAATACTTTTTTTTGCCATTCAAAATATAACACACAATTACATGGTCGAATGCTAAAGAGGGAACCGGATCGAGTCGGTTAAAATGCTTTGATTTTACTAAAGTATAATACGCCTCAATACCTTGCGATTTTAGCATGGTAATCATTAATGTTGCTACATCTTTACAATCGCCAATTCCTGCTGAAACAGTATTTCCTGACCACTTAGGAATAAATTGCGTATTTAAAAATGGCACATAGCTGTAACGAATTTTGGAGGTAACGTAATTGTAAATTTTTTGAACTTTTTCATAATCGCTTACAGTGCCTTGAAGCAAGGTGTCCAATACGTGTTTTACTTCATAGGTTAGCTCTGTTTTTTGATAGGTTGTTTGTTCGTACCATTCATTTATTGATTGCCAATTTTTGATGGTACTTATCGAAATACTTCGGTACAAATCATAATAATCAGGAATAGCTGACTCTTCTTCTATTTTTTCGAGGTTGGTATTTTGCCATATGTAATGATCATTATCAAACGAATCGGTAAATCGGGTAGGTTCCTTATCTAATTTATGGGTTTTGTAGCCTAAAAATTTCCCTTTAGGAACTATGCATTCGAATTTTGAAAAAAAGACAGGACTCGGAAAAAAAATAAAATGCTGATGGAAAAACTCTTTGCCAAAAACGGTTTCTGCTGGTAAACTAACATGCCCTTCTACTTGAATTAAATCGCCAACTTCCAGATTTTTAATAACTAAATAATTGCCAGATTTTTCAGGATTTAATTCTATACCATCCGTTTTAATAACTTTAACACTCGTTAAGTCTCCCATGAAACCCATATCCATTTCACTGTATTTTTCAATTCCCGATTCTTTAATTATTTTAATCATTAGGCTTTGGCTAATGGTTACCAAATTAGTCGTATCCAAAAGGCAATCTTTGGTGTACTGCAGAATAATAGCATCTTCATTTTCGGCTAATTTTAGCCAATCCGGATTCGTTAATGTTTCGTTAAACGTAGGGGTTTTAAAATAGTCTTTATAATTAATATGTCCTGAAATTTGTTCGATTTTATCATTTATTCCGCTGGCATAGCCAAAAATACCCATCCCTGAACCAAGCGCTTTTCCTTTATTAAAAAAGGACAATGCCTTTAATTCATCTGCTTCTAATATAGCAATGTCTCCTAACAATTCATAAACTCCACTTTGATATGGATTAATCTCAAGGGAAGTTTTTAGAATTACTTCAGCTTCCTTATATTTCCCTATTTCTTTTAAATAGCTTCCAAATTCATAATAGCTGGCGCAAAGATGTGGAGCAAAGTAAATTTTGTCCTTATATATGGCAATGACTTTATCTTCTTTTTTGCGATCTTTATAATAGTCGATGGCATTATTAAAATCATAGTCATGCGATCCTGATTTTAATGCCTTGATGGACTGCTTTTGTACTTTAATTTCCTCGGCTGGTCCGTATCGCTCTTCAAATTCCTTATATTTTGATAGACTTGGCTCTAAGTCTGATTTATACAACGGAAATTTACGTATACTTTGATAGATAAACGTATCCTTTTCTATTTGCATGCCCATTTTATTAAAATAATCGATATAACGATTTAGGGTATTTAAATTCGAAGGACTTATGTTGGTTAACTTATTAAGGGCAATAAAATAGGCATCGGGCTCTGTTTCTAAATTAATTTCTTGAAGCTTTTCATATTGCAATCCAAAAAAGGGCGATTTAAATTCGTCGCCTTTCGAAAGTAATTCATAAACCTTTTCTGTTTTCCCATTGAGCTGACACAACTTGGCTAATACATATTTATAAAATATAATATCGGGATTTAACTTGCTTTTTTGCCAAAAAAAGTCTTCGCCGGCTTTGCTTTTATTTTCACTTATAAAGGCTTTTAGCAAGCAATAATCCAACCATATATTGTCTGTTTTTGCCGATTTTTCTTTAAAATAATCTACTAAACTATAGTTGGTTGTTTTAAACGAATCAATTCCTTTATTATAAATTTCTACGGCAACTGGACTTACTAAATTTAATATTGGTTTACCATCGGTTTCAGTAAATCGTATGGCTAACATATCGTGCTCATAAGTGATGTCATCCTTAAATTTTAAAGATCCATCGTATTCTTCTCTATTTTTTTGAGTTGAATTCTTTATTAATATTCGATTATTTCCTTTTTTTAAATGTAATGCAACCGTTTCTAAATCGTAAGTGAATGGGACTGTATGATTTGTTTCGTAAACTAGCACATCATTAACCCATAACTTTATACCTGCCGATCGACCAATATGTATGTGTATGGATTTATCCTCGGTACAACTTATAAATGAATTGGCATAGTAAACCGCATCCGAACTCATTCCGACATCGGGTAAATGCTGTGAAAAAACGATACGACCCGAAGAAGCCGAATAAAGAGGTGTCACCCAATTCAATCTTACTCCATCGTGATTTTTATATGTTTTAGTTGCCAAATAGTGTTCACTTTCAATGGGTTGAGCAATATCAAATCCACTGCCATTAATGTTTTTAAATGGCCCGATTACACTCCAGTTAACTTTTGGAATTATACGGTTATATTTTTCCCATAATTTGGGCCTATCTCTGTTTTTGGCACCCCAACTAATAGCATCTTCTAACTTGTATTTTATAGTTATCCAATCTGGATAATTCAAAGTTTCTAGGCTACTAAAATCACCTTGATAGTGCGTATTAAATAACGCAAACATAAAGGGGTCTTTAACATGTCGGAAAAGTACATTTAGATAATTATCATATTCTATCGACGACTGCGAGAGTTCCGATAAAAGTACCATACCCGTTAAACCATCAAAATTTAAAGAATCATTTTGAAGGGTAGATTCAAAGGTTTTTTTTGCCTCAAAAAAATCATTTTTCTTTATGGCCTCATACCCTGATTGAGCAAATACTGAATTTACACTTACAAGATATATAAATAAGATGGCGTAGCGCATGGGTTTAGAGAAATAAAGGACAACGAAAATAGTTTATTTATGGTTCGTTTTTCTTCAAATTATTAAGCTGTTACTGGTTTAAATGCGACGTTTTTAGCTTTGCTTTTCCTTAAAAGCAGCTAAACTCCTATGAATTAAGTTTCGCCACAAAAAAGGAATGGCTGCCACGAAAAATAAACCTGCATAGCCTGATGGTAGCTTAGGTGATAAATCATAATTTATCAAGGTATGGTAGGGCTTTGAAGCATAATAGTGATGATCGGCATGCCTAGAAAGGTCAACTAAAAAAAATCGACTTGCAAATTGATTGCTCTCCCAACTATACAATTCTGAAGTTCGCTGTTTTTCATCGCGTGTTAATCCGTAATGCTGAATGTAATTGACATATTCTAATAAAAATCCTGCAAGAAAACATTGTATAATCCAGGCCCATAAAAACAGTATGCCTAAAAAATAATAAATAATAACCACAGCTATTAGCTGTAATCCAATTTGCCTAAGCACATAGTTTTTTACAGAAATGTGGTATTTACCTAGCGCCTTTAAGCGTTCTGATTCAATCCTATAAGCGCCTTTAATTTGTCCAAAAGCCGATCGAACAAAAAAAGAATACAAGGATTCTCCATATTTAGCTGTTGCATTATCTTTATCTGTGCCCACCCATCGGTGATGCACAACTAAATGCTCGATATAAAAATAAATATTGCCTGCCGTAAATAAAAGAAACTTTCCAAAAAACCGGTCTATTGATTTTCGACAATGAATAAATTCGTGCGCCACTACAATAGCCGAAGTTCCTGTATTAAGCCCTGTACTAAATGCAGCTGCAATAACCCAGTTTTCACTTATAGTTTTAAAATAAATCCCATAAAACAAACTTAAGACTGAAATTAATTGTAACGGAATATGGGCATACAAAATTAATTTTGGCATATCATCCTGCTTTGGTGAATGGTTATTTGATAAAAATGCAGGTGTTATCCATTCTAAAATTCCAAGGACGCCTAGGGTAAGAACGGTGTTTGATAATGTGAATATTCCGCCATTTAAGTTTCCAAAAATTACTGCAATAGCAGGTAATAAACTAAAAAGATACAGGCTATTTCTATGTTGTGCTTTCATATTATTATTGCGTTTTTTGTTGCCAATGGGCCAAAACAGAATCTTCTTTAACTTGGTCTTTTTTTATTGCCGCTTCTATGGTTTCATTTTCTTTTTTGAATTCAGCAGTGGGTTCTTGGGTTGGCTTATTATTACACCCTAAGCCTATTAAAATGTAAACACACCCTATTGCATATTTTCTCATTGTTCAAAAATAAAAAAGGTCGCCCAAATGGACGACCTTTTTGTTAAAGTTTTTTAAACTACTTTAATTACTTTGCAGCAGGAGCAGCAGCAGTAGTGTCAGCAGCAGCAGCAGCAGTGTCAGCAACTGGAGCTTCTTCAACAACAGCTTCTACAGCAGTTGAATCTACAGCTTCTTCAGTTGTTTCAGCAGCGTTGTTACAAGCTACAAATCCGAAAGTAGCGATGATGGCGAAAATTGCAATAAATTTTTTCATGTGTGTGTGTATTTTTTTCAGTTAAACGCTGCAAAAATATTCATTAACCCTATACGATGCAAGCGGTTTTTTATTTTTTTCTAAAAAATATAAAAATAGGTGTGCCTTTAAAGTCAAAATGCTCGCGCAATCTGTTTTCTAAAAACCGTTTATAGCTTTCGGCTACGTACTGTGGGAGGTTGCAGAAAAAGGCAAAACATATTTTTTTGGTGGGCAATTGGGTAATGTATTTTATTTTCACATGCTTGCCTTTGGTAGCCTGAGGAGGCGTTTTTTCAATTATTGGCAAAAGCAAATCATTCAATTTGGAAGTCGATATACGTTTCGACATGTTATCATACACCTCCAAGGCCATTTCCATAGCTTTAAATATTCTCTGTTTGGTTAATGCCGAAATAAAAATAATGGGGACATCGGTAAAAGGTGCAATTTTTCGAAGTATTTGCTCGGTGTATTTTTTGGTTGTATTGGTTTCTTTGCCCTCAACCAAATCCCATTTATTAATAACAATAACAATGCCCTTGCCGTTCTTTTGTGCCAAATGAAATAAATTAACATCCTGACTTTCCAAGCCATCTTTAGCGTCAATCAATAGCATCACCACATCTGTATCTTCAATGGCTTTTATACTCCTCATTACGCTATAAAATTCTATGTCTTCATTTACCTTTCCTTTTTTACGGATACCGGCAGTATCAATAAGCACAAAGTCTTTTCCAAAATAATTGTAATGGGTATTTATACTATCGCGCGTAGTTCCGGGGATATCCGTTACTATATTGCGTTCAACACCCAACAAGGCGTTGCATAACGAACTCTTGCCAACGTTTGGTCGCCCTACTAGAGCAATTTTGGGCAGAGCAATTGTATCCATTTCAGGTTCTTCTGGCAAAACTTTAACAATTTCATCCAGCAATTCGCCCGTTCCAAAACCAGAAATAGAAGCCACCGGAATAACCTCATCAAAACCCAATGCAAAAAACTCATGTTGCATATCCATGCGTTGGCTGCTGTCAATCTTATTTACAGCTACAAAAACCGGTTTGTTTGATTTACGTACAATGGTGGCAAATTCTTTGTCAACATCTGTTACCCCTGACGTTCCATCAACCATAAAAATTAAGGCATCGGCTTCCTTTATTGCTATCAATACCTGATTGGCTATTTCTTTTTCGAAAATATCTTTTGTGTCGCTTACAAATCCACCTGTATCTACTATTACAAATTCTTTGCCTGTCCATTCGCATTTTCCGTAATGCCGATCACGAGTTACACCACTCATATCGTCCACAATTGCTTTTCTCTCGCCAACCAAACGATTGAAAAGAGTTGATTTGCCAACATTTGGCCTCCCTACTATTGCTACTATACTCATCTTCTAAAATTTCTTAATTGTTTTTGTTAAATTGTTTTTCTTTTTTGGAAACACGCCAACACTCATTTTAAAGGAATGGGGTGTATTGAGGATTCTATTCTTTATATCCAAATCGTTTTAATTCCAAGTCGCTGTTTCTCCAGTTGTTCTTTACTTTTACAAATACATCTAAGAAAACCGGTTTCTCTAAAAATTTCTCCATGTCCTTGCGGGCTTCAGAGGCTACTTTTTTTACCGCTAAACCTCCCTTGCCTATTAAAATCGCTTTTTGCGAATCGCGCTCTACATAAATCAAGGCACTTATTCGAATTACATTTTCTTCTTCCTTGAAATTATCAATCTTTACTTCTACCGAATACGGAATCTCTTTTTCATAAAAAAACAATATTTTTTCTCTAAGAAATTCAGCTAAGAAAAATCGGGTATTTCGGTCACTTATTTCATCCTCAGGATAATATG
>CANMPY010000009.1 GCA_947499775.1 Bacteroidota bacterium
GGTAAAGGCATCAAAAATTTCGCCATCTTTTTCCTTTGGCAATGGCAAAGGATTCAGTGCTTTTGAAAGCAAGGTAAAACTGGAAACATGAATGCTTATTTCACCCGTTTGGGTGGTAAACACATAGCCTTTCACACCAATAATATCGCCAATATCAAGCAATTTTTTAAAAACCTCATTGTAATGTGATTTATCTTCTCCGGGACAAATTTCGTCGCGATTAATATAAATTTGTATGCGTTCGGTTGAATCTTGTAATACTGCAAATGCAGCTTTGCCCATAATTCTTATGGACATAATTCGACCAGCAAAAGAAATGTCTTTATAATTTAATTTGTCGTTTTCGTAGTTTTCCTTGATATCGGCAGCTGATGCGTTTACATCGTATGGTTGCGCTGGATAAGGATTAATACCCATTTCTCGCAAGCGGGTTAATTTTTCTCTGCGCTGAATTTGTAATTCGTTTAATTCCATCTTTTATTAAGAACCGCAAATATAAGGCTTCAAAAGCAACTGTTTTATCCAAAGGTTTGTCTATTAGCGTAAGAATGTCGATTTTTGAGTTAATTTAGTGTTGATTCGTTTTTTAACATATGGTTTCCTATTAGGGTTATTTGTACCATCGCTCGCATTTGGTCAAAATGAGGATGCTTTGCAATTTGTTGAAAATAAAGGGCAGTTTGATTCTAAAGTGCTATTCAGAGTTCAATTAAACACGGGCTATGTTTTTTTGGAACAAAATGCCATTACCTTTAAATTATTTGAAGAGCAAGAGTATAGAAATGCCCACAGACATTTACATTCCGATACATTAACACAAGATCCTTTGATTGATGGTCATGTATTTAAATATGAATTTTTCAACTCACATACTGCTATTAGCGTAAAAGGTCAGAATCCATTTCGCGAAAAATTTAATTATTTTTTAGGAAACGATAAACGGAAATGGGCGTCGAATGTCGCGCTGTTTTCAGAAGTAATCTATTCAAACATTTATTCCGGTATTGATTTGAAAGTATATTCAAAATATGGCCAAATTAAATACGAATGGTTCGTTCATCCCAATGCCGATGTTGCCCAAATAAGTGTTGCAATGCAAGGTTTGGATAGTTTAAAAGTAAATGAAACCTCCCTGCAATTAAAAACAAGCATTGGAAGTTTTATGGATAAAAACTTGCAAGTATGGCAAAGTGTTCAACCATCGGCAGGAAAAACTTTAAACGAATATATACCCTGTACTTACAAATTAACTAGAAATAGAATTTCTTATGTTTTTTCTCAAGGATACAATCCAAAACTTCCCTTGATTATTGATCCCATATTAGTTTTTTCTACCTATTCGGGATCGCGTGGCGATAATTTTGGCTATACGGCTACTTTTGATTTGCGAGGTAATTTATATGCCGGAGGCATTACCGATAATACACATGGTGAATATCCTGTAACCTTGGGAGCTTTTCAAACGGTATGCAAGGGCGGCAAAGGGCTTGATCCTGTAAATTTGCCTTGCGATATTACCATAAGCAAGTACGATTCGAGTGGCAAAACACTGCTTTATGCAACGTATGTTGGTGGGGTTGAAGACGATTATCCTCACAGTATGGTGGTAAATAGCGATTCGGAATTGGTTGTATTTGGAACCACCTATTCGCGCGATTTTCCAATGAAAGAAAATGGCTACGATACCTCACATAATAGCTATACCGATACTTTAGCGTTTACCGATATTGTAATTTTTAAATTATCAAAAAATGGAGACCAATTAAAAGGGGCAACTTTTTTTGGAGGCAGCAATCACGATGGATTAACCGATGCAGCCTTACAATATAATTATGCGGATGAATTTAGAGGGGAAGTACTTACAGATAAAGCAGATAATATATACGTTGTAAGCAGCACAAATTCGAATAATCTCCCCATGTTGAACGCGACAAAATCAAATTTAGAGGGGCCGGCGGATGGGTTATGTTTGAAATTTTCCAAAAACCTTGATGCCTTATTATGGTCTACATATTTTGGTGGCAAAGGCAGCGATGGCATCTATAGTCTTGAATTTGATAAATCAGAAAATATTTTTATCGCAGGCGGAACCTTCAGTTATAATTTGCCTACCACAGCAGGTGTTTTTAACAAAACCAATAATGGCGGTATTGATGGTTTCTTGGCGGCTTATGATAAAAATACCTTTGCCCTAAAAAAAGCCAGTTATTTTGGAACATCACAATATGATCAAATCTATTTTTTAGAAATTGATAAATTAGGGAAAGTATACGCTACTGGTCAAACAGAGGGAAATATTACACCAACTTTGGGGGTATATACTTATACTAAAAATTCAGGCCAGTTTATAGTAATTACCGATTCGAATTTTAGTGCCATCAAAAAACAAACCGTTTTCGGTACACGCGCCAATAGTCCAAATATTTCTCCTTCTGCTTTTTTAGTAGATTCATGTGGCAATATTTATCTTTCAGGTTGGGGGTCGAATGTAGGTGCTGGGCATATTGGCACTACTAATGGATTGCCGATTACAGCCAATGCCATTCAAAAAACTACAGATGGATCCGATTTTTATTTAGCCGTGTTTGGTAAAAATTTATCGAGTCTTTTATTTGCAACGTACTATGGAGGAAATCTATCACGCGATCATGTAGATGGCGGAACAAGTAGGTTTGATAAACGAGGCGTAATTTACCAATCGGTTTGTTCAAGTTGCCCAAATGTAGCAGGGGCCACCTTAAATGATTTTCCAACTACGGCGGGTTCGGTATTTCCAAAAAACGTGAGCTGGCGATGTAGCAATGCAGCCTTTAAAATAGATTTTCAAATATCGAATATTATTAAAGCTAAATTTATCCCCGATGTTACGGCTTGCGGTCCAGCTGATATTCAATTTACTAACCAAAGTTTAGGTGCGGGTTCGTATTATTGGGATTTCGGCGACGGTCAAAAATCTACAGCGATAGATCCAAAACATACTTATACAGACAGTGGAACCTATAAAATTCAACTTATTGCCACTGATTCAAATACGTGTAATATGGCCGATACCGCTAACCGAACGGTTACAATCGTTCAACAAAGCGAGGCTGTTTTCGACATTAAACAATTCGATTGTACAAGTGAAATTCAAATTACAAATGCTAGCAAAAATTATGTAACGTGTAATTGGGATTTTGGAGATGGGAATAAGAGCGATGTACCAAATATAACCAAACATCAATATCAAAAAGTAGGATTGTATACCATACAATTAATTACCAATGATACTCGACTTTGCCCCGATACTGCGCTTATAGATTTAGAAGTAAAAGGAACCCCTGCTGATGAAATTATCCCGATAAATGTATTCACACCTGATAATGATGGGAAAAACGATTGTTACCATTTTGACGGGGGGTTAAATGAATGCTCCGAATTTAAATTAACAATCTATAATCGATGGGGTCAAAAAATGTTTGAAACCAAAGACTACGTGGCATGTTGGAATGGCAATGTGAATAATGGGAATGAGCTTTGCCCCGAGGGGACCTATTTTTATATTTGCGAATACAAAGGTTTGTCAGATAAAGTGCAACCCTTGTTTTCGGGCACCGTAACGTTGATTCGAAAATAATGAGGTTTTATTTTAATCATTTTATCCAATAATATCTACTTGGTATCGTAGTTTTGCAGTCCAAATTTATGATTACCACAAATAGAAAACTTATTAATTGGCTCTATTCTGGATGTTTTCTTATTTTTATAATGGTGGTTGTTGGCGGAATTACACGATTAACCGGCTCTGGTTTGTCGATAACGGAATGGAATGTTATTACCGGTACAATACCTCCATTGACAGATGAGCAATGGACTGAAGAATTTAATAAATACCAACAGTCTCCCCAGTTTCAGCAAATAAATACACATTTTGAACTCAGTAATTTTAAGAATATTTATTGGTGGGAATACATTCATCGTTTGGTTGGGCGATTGCTGGGTATTGTATTTTTGGTGCCATTTGTTTATTTTTTGATAAAAAAACAAATACGTAAGGACCTACTTCCCAAGTTAATTTTAATATTTGCTTTGGGAGCATGGCAGGGATTTTTGGGTTGGTATATGGTTAAAAGCGGATTATTAAACGAACCCTATGTCAGTCATTTTCGTTTGGCCATTCATTTGGTTAATGCGTTTTTAACCTTTGGTTACATTTATTGGGTAATTTTAGATCTGAAATTTGGAAGCAAAAGGATGAAAGAACAAAACTTGAGGCAAGCTATATCTATAAGTGTTGTAACCTTTATCTTAGTTGTAATTCAGCTAATATATGGGGGGTTTGTAGCAGGCCTGCATGCTGGGCATATTTATAACACATGGCCAATGATGGGAAATGAATGGATAGCTTCATCCGTAATTGCAGCCTATCAAAATATGGGAATAATGAGTTTATTAAGCGATATCTCCTGTGTTCAGTTCATACATCGCACGGTGGGATTGTTGATATTTATTTTAATAGCGTTAATGTGGGGGATGAGAAATAAGGCACAATGGAACTTAAAATCTAAACAGAAGTATGCCATTAATTTAGCGATGGGATTTGTAAGCATCCAAGTTTTGCTTGGTATTTTTACCTTAATTTTTAATGTACCTATTTGGTTAGGTGTTATCCATCAAATTGGGGCCTTTATGTTATTTGCGGGCATAATTTTCCAAATTCATTGTCTTAAAAAAGGATAATCGGTTTGCAAAAGGGTTATTCCATTTAAAATCCTATACTTTTATTCTATTATTTTGAAATGGTGTAGGCTATAAATTCAAATATTTCAATATTTTTCTTAAATCCTTCCTTAAAATTTTTATATTTTTGCACCCCAATTATTTAAGTAAAAATACATTATGATCATAGGCGTTCCAAAGGAAATTAAGAATAACGAAAACAGGGTTGCATTAACTCCTGCAGGTGTTTCAGAATTTAAAAAACACGGGCATTTAATTTATATTCAATCTACAGCAGGTATTGGAAGTGGATTTACGGATGAAGAATATATAAAAGCTGGTGCATCAATACTTCCGACCATTGAAGAAACCTATGCAATAGCCGAAATGATTATTAAAGTTAAGGAGCCAATAGAGGCTGAATATAGTTTAATAAAAGCCAATCAATTGTTGTTTACTTATTTTCACTTTGCGAGCTATGAGCCACTTACTCATGCAATGCTTAAAAGCGGAGCAACATGTTTGGCTTATGAAACTGTTGAAAAGGCTGACAGAAGTTTGCCACTTTTAGTGCCAATGAGCGAAGTTGCTGGGCGAATGAGTGTACAACAAGGGGCTAAATATTTAGAAAAACCTATGGGTGGAAGAGGAATTTTGTTAGGAGGAGTACCCGGAGTAAAGCCAGCTAATGTATTGGTTTTAGGTGGCGGAATTGTTGGAACACAAGCAGCAAAAATGGCTGCTGGATTAGGAGCTCGTGTTACCATAATGGATATTTCTATTCCGCGTTTACGTCAATTAGATGATATTATGCCTGCAAACGTGGATACCGTTTTTTCGAATGAATACAATATTCGCGAAGCGATTCAAAAAGCAGATTTAATTATTGGAGCTGTGCTTATACCAGGTGCAAAAGCACCAAATTTAATCACACGCGATATGTTAAAAACAATAAGAGATGGAGCTGTAATGGTAGATGTGGCGGTTGACCAAGGAGGTTGTTTCGAAACCACCAAACCTACAACGCATGCCGATCCAATATATGTAGTAGATGGAGTTATACATTATTCAGTGGCTAATATGCCGGGCGCAGTTCCTTATACATCAACGCTTGCCTTAACAAATGCTACCTTACCGTATGCGCTACAATTAGCTGATAAAGGTTGGAAAAAAGCGTGTGCCGATAACAATGATTTAAAATTAGGATTAAATGTAATCGATGGCAAAGTGGTTTATAAAGGAGTTAGCGATGCTTTTGGGTTAGCTTACCATAATGTTGACCAGTTTTTGAATTGATAATTGTTCCCAACAGATTGGGATAAATATTGCAAGAAGAAGTAAATAGACTCATAAGCCAAATTGCAAACTTTGGTATACGGCATGTAATCATATGTCCAGGAAGTCGAAATGCACCTTTAACACTTTCGTTTAGCCGTCATCCTCAGATTAAATGTTATGCGTTGGTTGATGAGCGGTCGGCTGCATTTACTGCTTTAGGAATGGCGGTAGCGCATGGAAAACCTGTGGCGATTGTATGCACATCAGGTACCGCCGTACTTAATCTTTATCCTGCAATAGCAGAAGCTTTTTATTCTCAAATTCCATTACTAATCCTTACCGCCGATCGTCCTCCCGAATTAATTGATCAATGGGACGGGCAGTGCATTAGGCAAAATAATATTTTTGAGAAGCATATTTTAGGATCTTTTACTTATAATCCTTTAAATCCAAGTGAGGATATTAATAATGCCATTGCCCTATGCACGTATCCAAAAATGGGTCCTGTTCATATCAATGTTCCATTATCAGAGCCCTTGTATGAGGCTAAAAAATCGAGCTTTAAATACGATGAACTTCCACACGTTGCTAATTATGTAACGAATAAGTCCAATAATTTTCCCGATGCGTTAAAGTTTCAAAAAATAATTATTTTGGCAGGAGCTGATGCCTTTGGACAGCGCCATAAAGCGTGTTTTGAACGCCTGCTATTGCAAGGTAAAATAGTTTTGATAGCTGATGTAATTAGCGGCTTGCATGAAACCCAAACCATTCAGAATTGGGATGCATTATTGACCTTGGCCGATAAGGACTTGAAAAATTCTTTAAAACCAGACTTATTAATTAGTATAGGAAAATTTACAGTTTCAAAAGGGCTAAAAAATTTCATTAAGGAGCATAAACCTATTGAGCATTGGCATGTTACCAATAATCATACCATTGCAAATCCTTTTCAAACTAATTTAAAAGAAATAGAATCGGATGAAACTGATTTTTTAGACTGGCTTGCGAAAGCTGCTAACCACCTTGATAATTCTTTCAATGTATCGTGGATTGAAGTTTCAGAAAAATTAAAGACTTCTGTGGAATTACTTTTTAAAACATCATCATTTAACGAGTTTTCAGCAACCAATCTAATTTTAGATAACCTTCCAAAAAGCAGTTTCCTACATGTGGCCAACTCAATGCCGGTAAGGTTTGTAAGTTTTTTAGCAGATAAATTAAGCGATATAAAAGTTTATGGAAATCGCGGCACCAGTGGAATAGATGGGAGCACATCTACCGCTTCTGGTATGAGTATAATGACAGAAAAACCAACCATTCTGTTGACTGGCGACCTGTCTTTTTTTTATGATATAAACGGTTTGTGGAACCAATACATTAAACCCAATTTTAAAATAATAGTGTTGAATAACGGTGGCGGTGGAATATTCAGATTAATGGATGGCCCACATGATTTGCCAGAGCGGGAAGATTATTTTGCAACCCAATCCGCCCGGAATTGCCATGGCATGGCTGAGGAATTTGGATTTAATTATTATAAAGCCAATGATTTTGTTTCTTTGCAAACGGAATTTGAAATGTTTTGTAAGGATGAAACCAAACCCGGAATTTTAGAGATTTTTACAAAACCTGAAAATACGATTGAGTTTTATAAGCAATTTAAAAATATAGTCACAAGTTGTCATTCCGAGGCACGAGGAATCTTTTTATCCAAATAGAGATTCCTCGTACCTCGGAATGACAAACCACAATTTGAAATAAAAATATAGAAATGCAAACCAGAAACTGGAAAACCATAAAAGACTACTCCGACATTAAATTTGAATTTTTTGACGGCATAGCAAAAATTAGCATTAACCGACCCGAGGTTTATAATGCATTTAGGCCAGAAACAACAAAACAAATGATAGAGGCCATGGAGTATTGTAGAGAGGCTGAAAATGTTTTTGTAATTGTGTTTACAGGAGTAGGCGACAAAGCGTTTTGCAGTGGCGGCGATCAAAACGTAAAAGGCAAAGGTGGATATATAGGCGAAGATGGCGTGCCAAGGCTTAATATTTTAGATTTACAAAAAAAGATACGTGAAATACCTAAGCCAGTAATCGCAATGGTTAATGGGTATGCCATTGGCGGAGGACATGTATTGCATGTGGTATGCGATTTAACAATAGCGGCCGAACATGCTAAGTTTGGTCAAACAGGTCCAAAAGTTGGAAGTTTTGATGCTGGATTCGGAAGCAGTTATTTGGCACGACAAGTGGGTCAAAAGAAAGCGAGAGAAATTTGGTTTTTATGCAAGCAGTATACTGCATCCGAAGCTGAACAAATGGGAATGGTTAATAAAGTTGTTCCTCTTGACCGTTTGGAAGATGAAACGGTTGAATGGTGCCAATTAATAATGCAACGAAGCCCAATGGCATTGCGCATGATAAAAAGAGGTCTGAATGCCGAACTTGACGGGCAACGTGGATTAATGGAATTTGCAGGCGATGCTACGTTGATGTTTTATTTAATGGAAGAGGCCCAAGAAGGTAAAAATGCTTTTCTCGAAAAAAGGGATCCGGATTTTAAAAAATTCCCAAAATTTCCTTAGTTGGTTTTAACCAATTCTAAAGCTGCATCGGTATAAAGGTAAAAATCTTTCGGGTGCCCATTAATTTTGGTTTCATTTCTGATACGACCAAGTCTTACTACTACCATATCCTTGGCAGGAATAGTTATAATATATTGGCCATTAATACCACGCGCATAAAAAATATCCAATCCTTTATACTTAATAATCCACCATTGATAGCCGTATAAATCATTTGGTTTACCATTTAATTGCAAGGTAGGAGCAGGCGTTATTGATTGTTTGAAATAGGACATCGGAATAAGGGATTCGCCTTTCCAAATACCTTTTTGCAACATTAATTGCCCGAGTTTTGCAAAATCACGTGCATTGCTATGAAAACAGCAGAAGCCTTTTTCATTTCCTCCTTTTCTGTCAAGGCTCCAATAGGCAGGGTGTTCAGCACCTATTTTTCGCCACAATTTTTCGGATGCATATTCGCTTACTGATTTTCCGGTGGCTTTTTGCAATAAAAATGATAATAATTGGCTATTGCCACTGAGGTAGATGAAATATTTCCCAGGTTGATTATTTACTCTATACCTTTTATTAAGTGAAACCAAATTATCACCATACAATGCTTTTGCAGCGTAACCATATGGATTTTTATATTGTTCCTTGAAGTTAATTCCTGAGCTCATAGTAAGCACATGTTTAATTTTTAATCCCGTATTTTTATATTCAGGAATGTAATCGCCCACATCTTGCTCTACACTTTTTATTTTACCTTCTTTAATGGCGCATCCTACCAATAGCGAAAGTATTGATTTCGACATACTCCATGAATTGGTAGCGGATAATGCACTATATCCAGCCCAGTATTCTTCATGAATCAACTTGCCATGTTGGGCAACCAAAAAAGCTACCGTTTGGAATTTGTTATGTGTTTTGATGGCCTCGTCAGAAAGTCGTAATTTTCCTAAGAGCGAATCAGTGGCCCATGGCTGAGGGTTCCCAATATTGACCTTTCTGGCACTAAATAATTTTTTGGTATCAATAGGAGGGGCCATTCTCCCTTTGAAAATGGTATTTTTTAAGGTTTTAAAAATATGTGTATTCGAAGTAAGATAGGCATGCCCAACAAAAAGAATGCATACGATTAATATCCATTTGAAAAATACAAAAATCCGTTTCATCGTGTTTAATTTTAGCTGTTATACAATCTGAAAAACGAATGTACAACGATTGAAACACATTATGTGTTATGAGACCTTTGAGAAACTAAAATTAATAAAACAAAACTTGATTATCGAATTCTATAATTTACCAAAAATTTACTTGGTAATTTCTATTTCTCGTCTATTAATTTCCTGAACACGAGACTGTTCAAGAAAAAATAAGTTTCGCCATTGCTCTTGGGCTTTATCCAGTTCTTCAAAAAAAACAGATAGCTGTTTGTCTTTGTATTTGTTATCAATTTCAATTACTCCTTGGTTTGAATTTCTATTTGTTGCATCAAACTCTATAAGTTTATATGAATTAGAAGTAAAAAAATAGGATATAGATTTGAACCATTCAATGTAATTATTTTTTAGGGTCGAAAGGGAATTGTCAACTTCAATTAGGGTTGTATTTGTTATAATTTCATCCACTTGCATTTGATATGAATTAATCATAATTAACAGGCTATCGCTCGACTTGGCTTTAAATCCAACTAAGAGATTATTATGGGATTTTGAAATTTTCTGATTGTTTTGCTCAATAAACCTTAAATAATTCAAAGTGCTATCATTTTTGCTGAATAATTGTTCGGCTTGATCGGTTTTATTGGATTGCCCTAGTAGTGGTGAAACAATTAAAAGGCCAATGAGTATAACAAGAAGTGGTTTCATTTTTTATAATTATTGTAGTGTATACCTTAATGAGATTCCAAAATTTGTTAAAGCTGTTGGAAATGATTGCATTGTTTTAGGCTTGTTCACATTTCGGTTATAGAATGCTCTTAAATTGAAGTTCTCTGTAATATTATAATTTAAAGTTGGGCGAATGGAAATGGATTTCATTCCAGCATTTGGCGTAGGTTTAATATTTGAATTGATGTCGCGGGTTATCGTATAACCATCACGTATAGAGAAGTCTAATCTAAAATCTAAATCGTTTTTAAGCATTGGTCTACGTCCGTTAATCTTAAACGGAAGTATAAGCCCTGTTTTGCGGTAGCCAGTTCCAAAAACATATTCCTTATTGTGAATTTCATTAATTTTAAAACTCGTTGTAAGGTTTAATGATCTATCGCTTTTTAATTCAAAATTCAATGTTAACCCACTTTTCAAAGTCATATCAATTTTAATCAATGGACTTAATCGTTCCATAATAGTTATGGTAGTAAATTGGTATTGGGGTGTAAGGTTTTTGCCTTCAGCTAAAGTATCTCTTCCATAATTGGCACTTGTATTAAAATTGCCAATTGAAGTACTTGAACTATAAGCATGGCTAATCGTAATATTTGTAAATATTTTTTTAATAGCAGCAAAATTTCCTAATCCATTGTAGGATATTCGCCACGAAGGAAGTGGAATCATTGGGAAACGATCAAGCTTATAAGTACTCGCGTCTTTTCCTTGATAGGCGGCCATAAAGGCATAAATTAATACATCTTGATAGTTGCTATCAATACCAACAGGGAAACGGGTAATGGAATCAATTTTGCCAATTACACTAGCATAGTTTTTTGATTGCCAAATATCCTTCGACAATTCATCTGCTTGCACCTTTTCGGCCATCGTGCGTCTGTTTTTTTGAAACTGATCATAAGCATCGGATTGAAAGCTCGTGTTATCATATTTTTCAAAAGCTGTTTTCCAGGTTATAGTTGAGATACTAAACATGCCTGCTTCCATATAACCTTGGTCGATAAAATTTTGGGATAGGTCATCAAATTTGAACGTACTGGAAGTTGTAAGTGAAAATCGGCGTTCAAAATTTAAATTAATTCTAAAACCATCAAGGGGTTCAATGGTGCTACTTCCTTTCAATTCCAATCCTTCAAGTTGAATGTATCGGTTTATTTGCATCGGGTTTTCCGATAAGGCTCCTTGTTTGGCCAAAGTGTATCTTATATTTGGGTCTTGAAATCCTGCCAAGAAAGGAACGCCTGGTGTTTGATATTTATGACTTAATCCAAAGTAATCAATTGAATGTTTATAGCCTGGCAAAGTGGTTCCATTGGTGGAGCTTGCATCTAATTGAATTTGCTTAAGCATAGTTAAAAACTTAAGTGTGGCTCTAACGGATGGAGCTAGTTGAGTATCTTTTTTCTTTGGTGCAGGTTTTTTATTGTCGGTTTTATTTACTGGTTCTTCTTCGTCTTCATCATACTTTTTCTTTTTGGCAGAGTTAGCTGATTTAGGCATGTTTGCTTTTTTGAGCAATGGAAATTTATTGTAAAAGGCTGAAAAATTAAGTTGTCCATTTCCTCCAATGGTTTGTGAATTTTGTAAGGTATTTCCCATTATTGGAGCAGCAGGCGGAGCAGTGCGCCAATTATAATTTCCTGTATATCTTCCCGATAGGGTAATCCAATTTAGTAATTTTATTTTACTTAATGGTACGTTATAGGTCACATTAATTACTTGATTAAAATCATTTGGCTTGCCCATTCCACTAAAATTTTTCCAAAGCGAATCTTTTTCAATTTTAGTATCTAATGCCCCAATTGGTTCTTCAATTCGAGCATTAAGCGTGGCATTATAATCGAATTTAATATTATTGGTAAGGTTATAGTTTAAACCATAAACGCGCGTCATATAGAACGTTTTGTCAAATAATTTTGGAACAATGGCTTTAAAATTATCGTTGTTTCTATTCTGCAATTCCGCATACCTTCTATCTACATCAAATCGCATGGTAATGCTTTGAGGTATAAAAAATATCCCGAATCCTTTGAAAGGGGACAAGGCCTTTTTCTTTAATTTTTTAAAGGGTTTCCATGCCTTTGATGTTTGACTGAAATTGTAACCTAAACTTGCCCTATAGGTTTCGATTAGGTTTTCTTGAATAATTTGGTTGCGCCTAAAAATCTTTTGATAGCTATAGCTAATATTAAAGTTTTCAATATCGTAAATACGCATTTTACTATTACCGACTTTATTTTTCTTAACGTTAGTAAGGTTATAACTGTATCGCGAAGTAAAATCTTGTGCGTTTTCTTTTATTGTAGCCTCATCTTCCCGTGTTTTAGCTGATTTAAGAATGGTCTTTAGGAGTACATCAGGGTTTAGTGGATAGAATTTAGGATTAATAATATTTTCATTATAGCCAACGAAAAACGGAATAGATATACCGGTTCGAGTAGGGAAAAATTTACCTAATTCGAAACTCGACTGAATGTCGTAGGTGATGGTTTCATTTAAATTTCTTTGATTCAGTCGTTTGTCTACTCCTCCAAACCCTATAGATTGATAGCTGCCTGTAATATTTAATTTACCAAAATCAGCTAAATTGGCTACAAGTCTCGCATTGGCAGCATAACCACCATTATTTACAAAATCTTCAAGCCTTAATTCGTTGAACCATACTTCGGTGCAAATTTCAGTTTTCCCATTGTTTACGTCTTTTGGGTTTTTAACACCAAGCATTATCGTTCTCAAATTGCTTAAATCTGGTTGGCCAACCACCGATAGTATGGATCCATTTTCCAGAATCTGTTCGAAGTAAGAAGTCACATCGGAAGTAAATTCGTTGCGTTTTATTTTTATGGCTTGAAATTGATCGAGTTCAATGTTAAACTCATTTAATTTTGGCCATATAGCTGCTGGATCGCTCGTGCCTGATTGCGTAATATTTAAAGGTATTTCTAATTGGTAATAATTTCGTTCAAGGTCAGTGCCTATTCTAATAAATGCTCTTACATCGCCATGGCTCAGGTTATCGCCTTCGGCATGAACAAACATTTTTAAATTTTTATAATTCCTAATATCAATATTTAAAGTTTTGTAGGCAGCGCGTGAGTCGCCTTTTTTAAGCTTACATGCTCTAAGGGATAGAGCTTGTTCATTCATTTTTACACTATTTTGTTGAGTTGGGTCTATTTCGCGAACAATATCTGGTGGCACAACATAAGGGATAGGCGTTCGTTGGCTATTTTTTTCAATATTTACAGCCGAAATAGTAAATTCAGTTTGGTCGTTTGGATCAAGATTTGGTCCTACAGTTGGCGGAAAATTTAGATTTTTTAGATATCGTCTCCAATCTGCCCTCACCAATTGCATTTGCCCAAACCTACACACCAAACTATCTTCAAATCCTTTAAGAAATAAACGCATAAATCGAATGGATTTAAAATCCTGAATACCACCTACCTTCTTTTCGTATTGTCGTATAGGAATTCTAAAATGATACCAGGTAACTGTGGCAGGCAATCCAGCGTTATCTATATAATCAGGAACGGTCTGAATAAAATCGGTAACATAATTTGAGCCTTCTTTTAACCCATCAGCTGATAAATCAATTTTATATTGAAAGTATTCCTCATTAAAGTTCATGGTTTGGTCGCGGTTCAAATCCTCATCATCGGGATAGATGGTTGCTGAAATAGGTTGACCTTTGGGTAATGTTCCTAAAGAGGAGTTGCCTTCCATTCCGTTGTAAGCCGAATAGCGTCCAAGGATACTTTGTTTTATACCATCAAAACTTGGATCTAAGTAATGGGTGTAATTATCAGAACTAGGGTCATTTTCCACTTGAGTAACTATAGGGCTAGTGGCTCCATAATTAGTTTTTAGTGCATCAATATAGCCTTTATAAAAGGTGCGTTCTTCATTGTCGTTCAATCCATCTAATCCTTTATCCTGATTTGGTCTTTTATTGGCGTCGTTATCAAAAGCTTGTATCTGAGGAGCCACTTGTGCAATTAATCCATAACGAGTAGAATCTAATCCGGTTATGGAGCCATCCGTAGGTAATCCATTTTCTACAGCACGGCGGTTGTCAGCATTTAAATCTTCTGAAACACTTCCAATATTAATATAAAGTTGTCCTTTATTAGTTGAATTAGGATTCATACAATAGGGATCCATCATCCAAAATTCTATATAATCAATATTGGCAGCTTCGAAATCGTTGGTTTCTATTTTACGTGCAATTCCGCCCCAATTCTCCTTTGGTTTACTGAAATTTCCATCTGGTGTAAAATCAAATGCAGAAGGATTGTAATTATAGATTCCTCGTTTTTTTGGGTAATAGATTAAATCCAAAGTAGTCAACTGATTTATTTGTTGCATTTGAATATTTAATTGAGGAAACACTTCTCTTATTCCCCAAATCCTTACGAATGGATGCGATTGATCATTTCCTGAAATGTAATCAGGAATATAGCGCTTGTCAGCACTTGCAAAGGTTTGGTCAATGGTATGAAAAACCATTTTTGCCCGTTTGAAGGCGTTGGTTGAATCTAATCCAGTTTCTGGAAATAAGTCCTTTTGCCCTTGGGGCGTTGACGCAAATTTCCAATTCAGAAAATATTTTAAGTCAAAGGGGGTTTCTGCACCTTCAAAGTCATCAAGAAATGAGGTTCCTCGCGTGTTGCCTATCGTTTTAGCATTGTGAGGAAATATTTTGGCGGCTTCACCGCTAATGATAATTTGAGATTTAGCTTTAGTTTCGATAAATGGAATTTTATCGACCAATCTTGTCAGCCAACGCGAATCTTTAGTAAAGGATCCGTCAAGCCCTACAATGGTGTTTAATATAGGCTCTTGCCCTATGTCAACCTTTGGAGTAAGTGGCCTTTCGGTCATATGCATTATAGTACCTCCAAAAAGTAGATTGCGCGAATGGGTGTAATCAAATCGTGAACCCAATAAGGTTTTCTGCTGTAGAGTGAATAATGAATTACTCTCGGAAGATACTTTGATTACAGCCCCCGAATTAATAATTCCTTCGTTCAATATTCTCACTTTACCTACATTATAATCTACTGTAAAGTCAACATTTTCGGTAAGTGCAGCACCATTGGCGGTTACTTTTACCGAACCCTGCGGAACATTTATAGCATTTAAGGATATTTCATTGGTAGTGCTACCGCGATAACTTCCCCTAAGGAAAAACTTATTGTGAGTTACATCCTGCTCTGCCCACCATTTTGTGGAATCGTATAAAGCATCAAATGCATAAAAATTAGCTTCCTTGCCGGCCGGCGTTTTAAATTGGTCTCTTAAAAATTTACCAAAGGGTTCGCGCACTGGAAAAATTATTCTACCGTTCATCATATTGACAGTTATCCCATCAATTAAATCAAAAACGCCATCGGGTTTGGCTTCCGTTTGCTTATTCATTCGGTCCAAATTAAGTACCGTAATAAGCTGCTTTTCAAAAATTTGGGTTCACCAGGCTCAACTGGAAGGTAATTTAAGTCAGCAGATTTGTCATCGGCATACACCACATTCAGAGTGAAATCTTGAGCTTGAACATTATAAGTGTTGAGCGAATAAATATTCTTCATCATTAATTCCCATAATGGCCAATGGGTATTGGTGATGGTGGATTTTAACATTTTTACAACCAAATCATTTCCAGAACCACCTGGCCCTGGAGGATTATCGCGCGATAGTTGACCTACTTTATATACTGCGCCATTGTAAGTGTACTCATAGGCAACTGCTAATATTTCATCATTATTTAAACCTTGATTCAATGAAATATAACCTAATTGTCGGTTTAAGGTATATTCTTGTTCGGTAAGTTTACGTGCATTGGTTAATATATTATAGTCTACTCCAACCTTCATTTCTAGGGTAGAAT
>CANMPY010000010.1 GCA_947499775.1 Bacteroidota bacterium
GTTAGCTTTAAATATAAAAGTAGAATTAATTACAAAAGGTAATCTTTCGTCCATATATTCTGCAATTTTTGGCCTAAAAGGGTTTATAACGTGAAACGCTAAATCAACATTAGGACTTAAAGTGCCATACAACCCTGTTTCAACTGTAAGCAAATGCTTTACCCCAAAATTTTCTTGTGGCAATTGCAATCGCATATAATCTAAACTTAATCCTGCTCCAAAAGATGGCGATATTTTTTGAGCTAAAGCCACTTTTAATAGGCCTTCATTATAATTTGTATTGCCAAAAAAACCATATCCAATACCTAAAATTTGCCGTTTGTTTAATCGGTAGTTCCATGAAAGGCAAGCATGGTTTAATCCCTCAACTAAAAACAGAGATTCGAATCCGAACGAAATTGAATTTTGCTTAACAAAAGCCAAACTCCCAGGGTGTGTGTAAGCAACAAATGGATTTGTTTTAAAAGATGTGATATTTCCTAAACCAAGAGATACCGGATTATGGGTTAAAGGCAAAAACGTACCCTGGGCATTAAACGAAAATAATACCAAAATCCATAAGGTTTTGAATACAGGCATACATAGGCAAGAAACATAAAATTGGTTAACTATTAATCGTTGCGATTAAACTTAAACGACTAATGTTTTTGAGTTGCTTTATGAGAGTTCTTCTCTAATTTCGATCAAAAACTGACGTACTTTTTTTAAAGATTCCAAGACCTGCATATTTTTTTCAACTGGCTTGCGATGAAGTTTTATTTTTTCTTTAGCACCTTGAAGGGTATGGCCTTGCTCCTTGGTTAAAAAATGGATAAGCTTTATGGTTTCAATATCGGACTTGGTGTATAACCTATTGCCCTTTTTATTTTTTTTAGGATCAAGCACATCAAATTCTTTTTCCCAGAAACGAAGCAAAGAAGGTGCTAAATTTAAGAGGGCATTTACTTCGCCCATGGTAAAATACAGCTTGTCGATTGATTGATTTTCTTCCATTAATCGAAGGATTGATTATGAGCATTTGACAATTTAAGAATAGCCTCATATTGCTCAGGTGTAAGATCGCTATAATAATAGTTGGCAGGATTTACGGGCAGTTTATTTTTAATTACTTCATAATGGAGATGTGGTCCTGTGCTCTTGCCTGTGCTACCCACAAATCCTATAATCTGACCTCTTGTAACCTTTTGCCCTTTCTTAACTTTAAATTTACTTAAATGAGCATATCTCGATTTGTATCCGTACCCATGATTTACAATAATGCAATTGCCGTAGCCCCATTGTTTTGATTCAACTAATTCAATAATACCATCTCCGGTAGTGGTTACCGGTGTTCCAATTGGCGATGTAAAATCCATACCAGCATGAAATTTACCGGTTCTATAAATAGGATCTATTCTATATCCAAAGCCAGAAGCAACGCGTTTTAAATCTTTATTTGCAACCGGTTGAATAGCCGGGATACTCATCAACATGGCGTTTTTTGCCTTTGCTAATTTAGTTAATTCATCATAAGATTTGCTTTGCACATACATCCGTCGATTTAATAAGTCAAGTGCTTCATGAAGCTTGACCAAACTTTCTGAATTATTAAAATTATCAAGGCTTTTATATCGGTTATTTCCACCTATTCCAGCGTTCCTTATAGCCTTATCAATAGGTGCTGCTCCAAAAATTTCGCGATAAATCTTTTCATCCCTTTCTTCAAGACTTGCCATAACCAATTCGGCTTTATTTCCTTTTTCGTCCAATAATTCAATTTGCATTTTATAGTTCGAAATTTCGCGTTTTAATAAGCGTTCTTTTGGCGAATCTAAAAAACTATAAGCGAGCGTTAGAAATAAAAAACCTGCTACCAAAGAGGCTGAAAGAAAACCAAATATGCGAAGCAATTTAATCCATGCACTCGTTTTTACGTGAACATATTGGAGATTGGTGGGGTCAAATCTGTATTTTATTTTTTTCAACTTATTATTTGACTTTAAGCCAATTTATTCCTAACTCGTTAAACATTAAAATCTTATTTTTCAACGCTTAAACGATATTCAAAATTCAGATAGGCATCTAAGGGTTTTGGTGTAATTTTGCCAGCTTATAAAGATAGGTTGGCAAAGATAACTCGTTTTGCTAAACTTACAAACTGATACACCATGAACTCAAACGAAATAAGACAGAAATTTTTAGATTTTTTTGAATCCAAAGGACATAGAATTGTTTCATCAGCACCTATAGTTGTTAAAAATGATCCAACGTTGATGTTTACCAATGCTGGAATGAATCAATTTAAAGATTATTTTTTAGGTAACAAAGAGGCGGTGGACAAACGCGTTGTAAACTCTCAAAAATGCTTAAGGGTTTCGGGCAAACATAACGACTTAGAAGAAGTTGGTGTCGACACTTACCACCATACCATGTTTGAAATGTTAGGCAACTGGAGTTTTGGTGATTATTTTAAGAAAGAAGCAATAGAATGGGCTTGGCAATTATTAACAGAGGTGTATGGCTTAGATAAAAATCGGTTATATGTTACTGTTTTTGAAGGCAGTAAAGAGGATAAATTAGAATATGATTCCGAATCTTATGGGTTTTGGGAGCAGCATATTGATAGCAGTAGAATTTTGCCAGGAAACAAAAAAGATAATTTTTGGGAAATGGGAGAAACGGGGCCTTGTGGGCCTTGCAGTGAAATTCATTACGACCTTCGATCTGATATGGATCGTTTTGAAATTGACGGTAAAACCCTAGTTAACAATGATCATCCACAAGTAATCGAAATTTGGAATAATGTATTTATGCAATACAATCGCAAAAGCAATGGCAGTTTAGAAAACCTTCCCGACAAACATGTTGATACAGGCATGGGGTTTGAGCGATTGGTTAGAGCCGTGCACCATAAAAACTCAAATTACGATACCGATATATTCATAGATACCATAAGTGAATTAGAAAAAATATCAGAAAAAAATTACGGTGAAATTGAAAAAACAGATATTGCATTTAGGGTTATTGCCGATCATATACGTGCCATTAGCTTTACCATAGCCGATGGGCAATTGCCATCAAATACAGGAGCAGGATACGTTATTCGCAGAATATTACGGCGTGCCATTCGGTATGGATATAGCACATTAGGTTTTAAGGCAGCTGAGATTTATAAACTTGTTGATCCGTTAGCACAAAAATTCAAAACTGTTTTTCCTGAACTCTATGAACAGCGCGAGTTTGTTAGCAAGGTAATTTTTGAAGAAGAAAAATCATTCCTATCAACGCTATCAAATGGCTTAGAAATATTACAAACCTTATTTTTAAATGCACCTTCAAAAACCATTACAGGAATCCAAAGTTTTGAATTGTACGATACTTTTGGATTCCCGATTGATTTAACAAAGTTAATCGCCTTTGAGAATGGATTTGAGGTAGATGAAATAGGTTTTGAAGCTGAATTGCTCATTCAAAAAAATCGCAGCCGCAAGGATGCGGAAAAAACTACAGGAGATTGGACCATATTGGATGATCAAGATAACCAAGTTTTTATTGGCTATGATTTTACTGAAGCCACCCTAAAAATTTGTCGCTATCGAATAGTTAATATAAAAGGCAAAAATAATTTCCAAGCCGTATTTTCGGTTACGCCATTTTATGCCGAAAGTGGCGGTCAAGTAGGAGACACTGGCTTGCTTTTGGGATTGGAAAGCGATGAAAAAATAAAGGTAATTGATACCGTTAAAGAAAATAATTTAAGCATTCATACGCTTGACAAAATTCCTAATAATACATCACAAGTCTTTCAGGCCAATGTAGATAAAATACGCCGTCAACAAATTGCAAAAAACCATTCGGCTACTCATTTACTTCAAGCCGCATTAAAATCTGTTTTGGGGCAACATATTTCTCAAAAAGGATCATTAGTGGAACCAGATCGATTGCGATTTGATTTTTCGCATTTCGCAAAAATCGACAATGACGAAATATCAAAAATAACGGCTATTGTTAAACAAAAAATAAATGCTCAAATAACACTTGATGAAAAACGCGATATACCTCTTGATATAGCTAAACAGATGGGTGCCACAGCTCTTTTTGGTGAAAAATATGGCGATACAGTTAGGATAATTTCGTTTGACTCTGATTTTTCGATGGAATTATGTGGAGGCACCCATGTTAACAATACCGGCGAAATAGGGAATTTAATAATAACAACCGAAACAGCTGTTGCTGCTGGAGTAAGGCGAATAGAAGCAATCACTGGCGAAAAGGCAGAGGAGTTTCTAAACCAAAAATTAGACCTTTTAGATAAAATAAATGCCGAATTGTCAAATCCCACCGATTTATTAAAAAGCATTATACACTTAGTTGGCGAAAACCAAAATTTAAAAAAGAAAATTGAAGGCTACGATTTAGAAAAAACCATCAATTTAAAAGCAGCGCTCAAACAAAATATTAATTCGGTGAACGGAATTAACTACTTAGTACAAAAAATCGAAATTTCAAGTGCTGAACATTTAAAAGATTTAAGTTTTCAATTAAAAAATGAATGTGAAAATTTATTTCTTTTGTTAGGGTGCATTCTTGACGATAAACCATTTCTTGCCCTTTCGATAAGTGACAATTTAGTGCAAGAAAAAAATTGGAATGCAAATATTTTAATTCGTCAATGGGCTAAGGAAATTGAAGGTGGCGGTGGCGGACAAACTTTTTTTGCTACGGCCGGTGGTAAGAAAAAAAGCGGCTTAGAATTAGCGCTAAAGCTAGCAAATGCATATATAACGTCACATTAGGAAACTGCTCTTGATTTGAAATTTTAAAAAATAAGGTCACATTTTCATACTATTAAATTAGTTTTATCACATTTTTGTAAAATTAAATTTGCAAATTTTTAAATTTCTTGTACTTTCGAAGCACTATTTTGTGCATATATGGACTATAAATTCAAAAAGATTCTAGTTGGTTATGATAATTCACGCGCATCTGAAGTAGCTTTAGACAAAGCACTTCAAACTGCAAGGGCTTTTAAGTCAGATCTTTATGTTGTAAATGTTAAAACACCAAAATCTATTCAAGGCGATTTTGAAAGCTTAGTTACAGCCAAAGCGCTTCGATACGGTGTAAAAATACATTATAGTGAACGGCGAGGAAACGTAAGTAAAGAAATAGCAGGTGCCGAAAGAGATTTAGGTGCCGATCTCATTTTTATGGGTTCACATGGCAAAAAAGGATTCCAACCGTATTGGATTGGAAGCAACTCGTCAAGGGTTGTTAGTTCTTCGGCCTGCCCTGTAGTTACAGTGCAAGAAGATGCAGCAAACATGACCTTTAATAGCATTATTTTACCCCTAGATGACAGTATGGAAACCCGACAAAAAGTTCCGTATGCTGTAATATTATCCAAAGCCTTTAATGCTACAATACATGTATTGGCGGTAAGCAAAGATAAGGACTTAGAAACCACAAGAAGATTAAATGCCTATACACGTCAAACGGAACTCTATTTTGATGAGCGCAATATTCCGTATACGCTTGAACTTAGACAGGGATTAAATGTACCGCAAGCTTGCATTGATTATGCTAATGAAAAAAAATCGGGATTAATTATGATGATGACTGGAACAGAGAGCGGCGGATGGTTTATGGGAACCTATGCCCAGCAGTTAATCAACCATTCATCCGTGCCAATTTGCGCTATTCATAGCCGCGATATGTTACTAGGAGGCGCTACCGGGTATTAAATTATTATTTTCGAAGTATAAATCCTGCCGCGGGCTGTGCCGTGGGCATTATGACTAAGTCGTTAATATTAACATGACTTGGACGTGATATACACCATACTATTGCCTCAGCAATATCATCGGCTACTAAATTTTCGAATCCTTCATAAACCTTTGAAGCGCGTTCAACATCTCCTTTAAATCGAACTAAAGAAAACTCTGTTTCTACAGCTCCCGGATGAATGCCTGTTACTCTAATATTGTATTCGGCTAGTTCGCGCCGCATTGATTTAGTAAGGGCGTCCACTGCATGCTTAGTACCACAATACACATTGCCATTCGGATAAATTTCTTTTCCGGCAATGCTGCCAATATTTATTATATGCCCTTTAGAATTTTCAACCATTAGGGGCATTATTTGCCTTGATATGTACAATAAGCCTTTAATATTTGTATCAATCATTTCATCCCAATCTTCTAAATCGCCATCAGCAAACGAACTTAATCCGGCTGCTAAACCTGCATTATTTACCAAAACATCTATTTTTTTCCATTCTGGTGGCAAAGAACTTATAAAAGTTTCAACATCAATTTTATTTCGTAAATCCACTACTTTTACCAAAACTTTGGCCCCAATAGCTGAGAGTTCATCGCTAACTGTAATTAATCGATCAGACCTACGCCCACAAATAATAAGGTTATACCCTGCTTTTGCTAAGTGAATGGCAGTGGCTTTGCCAATGCCTGATGTGGCTCCAGTTATAAGTGCTATATTGGTGGTCATAAAGTTTAAATATTTAAATGTTTGAAATCAATTTTGGGATTGCGAAATTAAAGATTAAAATTTGCATTGCTTAATATCTTATGTCATACCACACCACACACAACGAACATTATATCCTTATAGAACCCGAGCACGACTATCTTGAAATTGAAGATCTTGATGATATTATTAATCAAATTTTAGGCGATTTCGCTGAGGTTATCCATGTTATTCTTCATTTGGGTAGCCTTAATTATTTAGGAGAGGAGGATTTAGAGCAATTATTATTTTTAAACGATGAGTTAAAAGTTAAAAGTGGATATTTGTTAATCGCAACTCAAACCGATTCGATTGTGGAACTGCTAAATCAAAAGATACAAATGGCCGATTCAATCGATGATGCTATTGATTTAATTGAATCAGAGTGGACCGATAAAGAATTATTTTCATAAACGGAATTGGAGAGCAAACTTACTATTCTTGGTTGTGGCTCGGCAGCTCCATCTTTACTTAGGGCAAGCACTGCCCAAGTTTTGGAAATGGCAGGCAAAGTTATTTTGATTGATTGCGGTGAAGGAACGCAATGGCAATTGCTAAAATGCAAAATCAGCGTTTTTAAAATCGACATCATATTTATCAGTCATTTTCATGGCGATCATTACCTAGGATTACCTGGCTTGCTCAATACCCTTGCATTATATGGGCGAAAGAAACCTTTAAAAATATTTGGCCCCCAGGGAATAAGGCAATTATTAAAACAATCGACCGAACATGAAGAAATGACTCCTCATTTTGAAGTTGAAATTATCGAACTCAATAACAAGGTGACCAGTACTATTTTAACTGAGCAAAACCTAACCGTTTCTTCAATACCACTTGAACATCGCATACCCTGTTATGGCTACCATTTTGAATTTAATCATTTCACTTTAAAGATTGATAAACAAAAATGCGATTCCGCTTCATTAGGAGTCAATGCTATAAAAGCATTTAAAAAGGGAGAAGATTATTCTTTCAAAAATCAATTTTATTTGGCTGCCAATTATACAATCCCAATTCATACCATTCATAGCTATACTTTTATTACCGATACGTTGTTCTTGCCAAGCATTGCTGAGAGTTTTAGACATACCAACTTACTTTACCACGAATCTACTTACCTGAACATTCTATTGGACAAGGCGCAAACAACCTTCCACAGCACAGCATTACAGGCTGCTGAAATGGCAAAATTAGCAGAAGCCAAGACGCTTGTAATTGGTCATTTTTCTTCCCGTTACAACGAAACAAATGAACTCCTAGAAGAAGCAAGGTCATTGTTTACAAATACTGAATTGGCAAGCGATGGCCGACAATTTATTATAAAATAATTGGTTATCCACATCCGTTATTAAACCGTAGGTCAATAATCCGAGCTGGGGTTCATCTATATTTGAGGGTTTTGGTAGGTATAAAAGCTAAGGATCTATAAAAACATTTGCAAAATGAATGATTTTGAAAACGAAGTAAAACAAGCGCCAAAAGGCAAAACTATTGGGGCTAAATCCAGTAATAAAAGAGGAAATTCAGGGTCAGTAAAACCTAGAGATATAGGAAGTATTCTTTTACTAAAGGATGATACCACGCGTAAAATTGTTGGCTTAGTGATGGTGTTTTTTGCCTTTTTTTCTGCTGCCTCACTCATTTCATTTGCTCTATATTGGAAAAATGATTTAAGTATTTTACAAGGAAATGAGCTGATTACTGACTTCGAAACTAAAAATTGGATGGGCGAGTTGGGCGCTAAGTTTGGGTATGCCATCATGTACAAAGGGTTTGGGCTATTATCTTTATTGTTACCCATTTTTATTATGCATTTTGGGCTCATTTTATTAGTTGAAAAACGTTTCATGAAGCCACTTGTTTGGTTAAAATACATAGCCACCGTAGGCTTTTGGTTATTATTAGGTTTTGGTGCTCTTTATGGATATAATGCTATCTTGGGAGGCGGGGTAGGCTTTTGGATGTTTAATTCATTGCACCAAATGATTGGATTATTAGGGGGCATTCTCTTTCTGATAATATCCGCTTACCTCATTCTTTGGTTAGTTTTCAAAATAGAACCATTTGGTTTAAAAACCTATGTTCAAAATATGACATCTAACCGAATAAAACCTATTCCAAATTCAGATGATGACGATTGCGATACTCAAATTTATTCTGGAGATACGCTTTTCGAAAAGGATCAAATAAATCTTAACACGATTGATGAGGAAGAGGATTCTAATGAATTTAGCTTTACAATAACGCATGACAATGGATCAAAAAAGGTGCATTTAGAATCGGATCTTACGCTAGAGGTAAATGACATACCGGAAGATACAGACCCTCCATTTGATGAGGATATACTAGAGGTTAAAGTTGTTGATGAACATTATGGAACAGATACTCTTTTTGACCCAAAACTTGATCTGAGAGACTATCAGTTTCCTGAAATTGATTTTTTAAATGAGTACGGCGGCGAAGGACAAAAAGAAGTAACCATTGAGGAACTTGAAAAAAGCAAGAATATGATTGTAGAAACGCTTAAAAACTACAATATTAGCATTTCAAGCATCAAGGCTACCACTGGTCCTACTGTTACATTATTCGAAATTGTTCCTGCTGCTGGAGTAAAAATTTCGAGAATAAAAAACCTAGAAGACGATATTGCCTTGAGTTTAGCGGCATTGGGCATCCGAATTATTGCACCTATTCCTGGCAAAGGAACAATAGGCATTGAGGTTCCAAACAAAAACCCAAAGATAGTATCGATGAAATCGATGCTGATGAGTCCAAAATTTCAAAAAGCCGAGATGGATTTACCCGTATGTTTGGGAAAAACCATTTCAAACGAAGTATTCGTAACAGACCTAACCAAAATGCCTCATTTACTGATGGCAGGGGCTACAGGGCAAGGCAAGTCTGTTGGCCTTAATGCGCTTCTTATTTCGCTATTATACAAAAAGCATCCTGCCGAATTAAAATTTGTGTTAGTTGATCCAAAAAAGGTTGAATTAACGCTATTTAGAACCATAGAGCGGCATTATTTAGCAAAACTCCCTGGAGACAATGAAGCCGTTATAACCGATAATAAGCAAGTAATTACGACCTTAAAATCATTGTGTTTAGAAATGGATAGCCGATATGAATTATTACAATGGGCTATGGTTAGAAATATAAAAGAGTATAATGCTAAATTCATAAATCGAAAGCTACTGCCAACCGAGGGGCATAGATTTTTACCTTACATCGTTGTTATTATTGATGAAGTGGCCGATTTAATAATGACAGCTGGCAAGGAAGTAGAACACCCCATTAGCCGGTTAGCTCAATTAGCAAGGGCCATCGGAATTCATCTAGTATTAGCAACGCAACGGCCATCGGTAAATATTATTACAGGAACGATTAAAGCCAATTTTCCTGCCAGAATAGCATTTAGGGTGACATCTAAAATTGACAGTAGAACTATCTTAGATGCCAATGGAGCTGACCAATTGGTGGGCCGAGGCGATATGCTTTTTTCGAATGGCAATGATCTTTTACGTTTACAATGCCCATTTGTAGATACGCCTGAGGTTGAAAAAATTACAAGTTTCATAGGTGCTCAACGCGGCTATTCGCAAGCTTATGTATTGCCAAAAGTGGCCGATGAAGACGGCGAAACAGATATGGATGATATGGCTCCTGATGACTGGGACAGCATGTTTTCTGATGCTGCTAGAGTAATTGTAAACAACCAACAAGGGAGTACATCCTTACTTCAACGAAAAATGAAGATTGGATATAATCGAGCAGGGCGCTTGATAGATCAAATGGAAATAGCTAATATTGTAGGTCCTTTTAAGGGCAGCCAAGCTCGAGAAGTATTAATTAGTGATAATGCAAGCTTGGAACAACTATTGCAGGACATACTAAAGAAATGACCATGAAAGCCATCCAAAAACCATTACTCTCCTATTTAAGTCTACTCCTAATTCTTGTTTTTTTATTTTTTTTATCATCAGCATTCGTAACAGTTGACAAAGAAGCCAATAGAATATTAGACAAGGTTAGCAGAAATTACAAGTCGTATAAATCAATCAAAGCCGCTTTTAAAATCAAAATTTTAAACAAACAAGATAAAAGTGCGCAAACTGAAAAAGGCACTTTATTTGTAAAAGGAAAAAAATTTAAAGTAGAAATGGATGGGCAAGACATTTATTGTGATGGCAAAACGATGTGGACCTATCTAAAAGATGCCAATGAAGTACAAATAAGTACCTATAATCCAAAAAATAATGACATTAACCCAAGCGAAATATTTACGGTTTATGAAAAAGGATTTCTATCTAAATTTATTGGAGAAGGAAAAAAAGGAAACATCGTTACCGAACATATCGAACTTACCCCTACCGACAAAAAGAAACCGTTTTTTAAAATTAAGCTTACCATTGATAAAGTAGCCAAAAAAATTATGGACATGACTGTATTTAATAAAAATGGTGTTGAGTCCGTTTATGAAATAACTACTTTCAGTTCCAATATTAAATACGAAGACACATTCTTTAAATTCGACAAAAAATCAAAACCAGGTGTTGTCGAAATAGATTTACGTTAACCTTGTAACTCGCTTCCCAAAAAACTCCATTTCTAACAAAATGGAGTTTTTTTATATCCCTTTTTATCAAAAACATATTACTTGATATTCCATTAAATTCCCATTACGTTTGAAGAAATATTTTTGTATGAATAAAAAAATAATATTAGCATGTTGTATTATAGGAGTTCTAGGTTTCCAAAATTGTAAAGATGATAAGGATCCCGAGCCTACACCTATTACAGCACCAATAGTTACACTTCCAACCTCAATTAAGAATGTGGATGGCATATTAATGGCTATAAGCACATCCACCAAAGCAAGTGGAATTGAACTAATTGTAGGTAGCGCTCAAGCTGTTTTCTTCAAAAACAAAAACCCATTAATAAAGGTTGAAGCAGGAACTGTTAAAATTAATATGAAAACATGCACTAGAAGCGACGATTCACTTTATTTTTATACAGCATCAGCTACCGAACCTACTGGCATAGTATACAAGAGTCAGATATTATGGCAAACCACAGGAACTGCAGATGTACCATTAATTAATGATAATGATGGAGGCGGTATGCCAAATATGCCAACCGTTCCTGAATTTTTAAATATGAGTATCACGCAAGACAAATTGATAAACTGGGTTTCAAGCTATGGTGGAGATTCTACTATTTTTATTATCAAAGGCCCTTTGGCTACTTACAAACGAACCTTTAATAATACCATCTCATCACACACAGTGACTTTAGCTGAAATTGCCAAATTAGGAAAAGGTGCAGCTACATTGCAAATCATAAACTATAAGCTTATTTCAAAAACGCTTGGTACTAAGTCGTATGCATTTCTTAAGCAGATGATTGGGAATTGCACTAAAGTTACTATAACCCCTTAATATGCTCATTTTAAGGATTGCTATTGTTTAATAAAGGCAGTTTTTAAAGTGCTGATTGCCCAACTTTGCTAATTTTTCTCCAACGGTACACCCCAAAAATGCCAATACATAAAATAACACAGGCATAAATTGCAGTTAAGTAAAGTTCTTTTTTAGTATATACAATTATCATTAATAAATCTGCTGCTAGCCAATAATACCAATTCTCAATTTTTCGAAATGTGGTAAGAAACTGTCCAGTTATACTTAAAGAAAGAATTGCAGATTCAGCTATTGGGAAACTACATTTGGTGAAATTGATTAAAAAATAGGATGAAAATGGGATTATTAGCAACGTTACTAGCACCCAAATGACTTGATTCGACCGAGTTAGATATGTAGGATTTTTGCCTTTCTTATTTTTCCAATTGAACCAACCCCAAATACCACTTACCAAAAAAAGTAATTGTACAGCTAAATCGCCATAAAGCCTCTCGTTCAAAAACAACCAGATGAAACACCCAATATTTACAAAACCTACAGGCCATGTAAGCGTATTATTCTTATACAATAAATAAACAGCTAGAATTCCTGCTAACACGCCAACAGCTTCAATCATTTGCATATATCGCACAAAATTAACAATTAAGACTCTATTAAAGAATCAATTAAAAATAGAATCCAAATCACTTACATTTGCACAAAATATTGAATGTAACTTACTTGCTTATACAAATTACAACCCAACTATTTAATAACAAATACACCTTACTTGCCTTTTTTATTAATTTTAGATGCCTAACTAGCCAATACCAATGAAAAATAAATACATCGATTTAATTCAACAAACCTTTAATTTTCCTCAGGAAGAGTTTCAGCTCGAGGACAATACATTAACTTTCCACGGCATGTATTTAATGGATTTAATCAAGCAATACGGTACGCCCTTAAAATTTCATTACTTACCAAGGATTTCTGAAAATATAAAAAAAGCGAAAATGTGGTTTAACGTAGCAATGGCTAAATGCGACTATCAAGCCAAGTATCATTATTGCTATTGCACTAAAAGCAGTCATTTTCAATTTGTATTAGAAGAAGCGCTAAAAAATGACATACATATTGAAACTTCATCAGCGTTTGACATCGACATTATCGAGTCTCTTTATACCGAAGGTAAAATAACAAAGCAGCAATACATCATATCAAATGGCTTTAAAACTGATATTTATATCGAAAATATTGCGCGAATAATTAACGATGGTTTCGAAAATACACTGCCCATATTAGACAATAAAAGTGAGCTAGAACGGTTGATAAATCTCGTAGATAAACCCTTTAAAATTGGAATACGATTAGCGGCCGAAGAAGAACCTAAATTTGAATTTTATACGAGTCGATTAGGTATAGGCTATAAAGATATTGTTTCCTTTTATTTAGATCAAATAAAGGATAAGCCAAATGTGGAAGTTAAAATGTTGCATTTTTTTATTAATACTGGCATTGCCGATACCGCGTATTACTGGAATGAATTGCATAAATGCCTAAAAGTTTATTGTGCCCTAAAAAAGATATGCCCTACCTTAGATTCATTAAATATTGGAGGGGGTTTTCCGATAAAAAATTCCTTGTCGTTTGAATATGACTATGCGTATATGGCCGAAGAAATTGTAGCGCAAATAAAACAAGTGTGTAATGAAAACCACATTGAAGAACCCCATGTTTTTACCGAATTCGGGTCGTTTACTGTGGGCGAAAGCGGAGGAGCTATTTATCAAGTTCTTTATCAAAAACAACAAAATGACAGAGAAAAGTGGAACATGATTGATAGTAGCTTTATGACCACATTGCCTGATGCTTGGGCCATCAACAAAAAGTTTTTGATGCTTCCAATTAACCGATGGGAAAAAACCTACGAACGGGTTTTATTAGGTGGACTAACTTGCGATAGCGATGATTACTACAATTCTGAGCAGCACGTTAATGCTATTTATTTGCCGAGGTATAGCAGCGATGACCCCTTGTATATCGGATTTTTTAATACCGGTGCATACCAGGAAAGTGTTGGCGGATATGGTGGCATTCAGCATTGTTTGGTTCCCGCACCCAAGCATATAATTATTGATAAGGATTCGGATGGGATAATGTCAACTCGCATTTTTTCGAAAGAGCAAAGCTATAAAAGCATGCTAAAAATCTTGGGTTATTAAAATTTATCCAACCTATCTATTCAACCTACAGGGTTGATGGCTTTTTATTATCTTTGCCGCCAATGGCACAATCCGTTGCTTTTTATACTTTAGGCTGTAAATTAAATTTTTCAGAAACCTCTACTATTTCAAGGCAGATGGAAACGAATGGGTTTCGTCAAATTGAATTTCAGCAAGGTGCCGATATTTATGTAATAAATACATGCTCGGTAACAGATCATGCCGATAAAAAATGCCGTAAAGTAGTTAAAGAGGCCTTAAAATATAATAGCCTTGCTAAAATTGTTGTCATAGGCTGTTACGCCCAATTGAAGCCGCAAGAAATTGCTACAATTCCAGGTGTAAATATGGTTTTAGGTGCATCAGAAAAATTTAACCTTGTTGAAAATTTAACTAAATTAAACCAAGAAGGTCAGGTATTAATACTGAATGAAAATATTAAGGAAACCAATGTGTTTGTCCCAGGATTTTCAGTTGGCGAACGTACGCGATCATTTATGAAAGTACAGGACGGCTGTGATTATTTTTGTTCCTTTTGCACTATTCCATTAGCCAGAGGCAAAAGCAGAAGTCAAACTGTAATAGAAACCCTGAAAATAGCAGAACAAATTGCCTTAACTGGGGTAAAGGAAATTGTTTTAACAGGCGTAAACCTCGGCGATTTCGGTGTAGGGCAAAATGAAACATTTTTCGATTTAGTAAAAGCATTAGAAAATATTAATGGAATTGAGCGATTCCGAATTTCGAGTATTGAACCTAACTTGCTTACCGATGAAATTATACATTTTGTAGCACAAAGCAAAAAATTTGTCCCTCATTTTCACATACCATTACAAAGTGGTTCCGATGATATTTTAAAACTCATGCGTCGAAAATATCTGAGAAGTTTGTATACCAATCGCGTTAACACTATTAAAACCTTGATGCCCTATTGTTGTATTGGGGTCGATGTAATTGTTGGTTTTCCCCAAGAAACTGAGCAAGCATTTTTAGAAACGTATACTTTCCTCAATGAATTAGATATAAGCTATCTTCATGTGTTTCCTTATAGTGAACGCGCGAATACCACGGCGCGAAAACTGGATGGCGTAGTTCCTGTAAAAATAAGAATGGAACGCGCTAAACAGTTGCGAATACTAAGCGAAAAAAAACGTCATAAATTTTATACCGAGAATCTTGGAAAAACCTTTACCGTTTTATATGAAGCCGAAGAAAACAAGGGCGTTATGCATGGCTTTACCGAAAATTATATAAAAATAGAAACCCCATATGACCCTCTGCTTGTGAACGAATTGGTAGACGTACAATTGCTTGAAATTAATTCAAATATGAATGTTATTCCACTTGAACTTACCACATGTTTGCATACCTAAGCGTACCCTTTTTATTTTCATTTAGTATTTATCAAACCATCTTTTAATAGTAATAATATAATTTATGTACCCAACCGTTTACCATGCCATTAAAGACTTATTTGGCGTTGAAATTTCTTTCCTACAAATAGCAAACACATTTGGTTTTTTCGTGGCCATTGCCTTTTTGGTTGGCAATTATGTTATGACGCTAGAACTAAAGCGAAAAGAAAAGGAAGGCCTAGTTTTGCCCTCGAGTAAACTTGTAAAAATCGGAACTCCTTATCCTCTCAGCGATTACATATCCAATGCTTTAATTGGTTTTATTTTTGGATACAAAATACTTCCAATTATTTTCGATTCACATCTCCTTAGTAATGGGGCACAATCTTATATTTTTTCATTAAATGGTAATTGGTTTATTGGCTTTGGCCTTTCTGGGCTTATGCTATTTTTAAAGTGGCGCGAAGACAAAAAACAACGCTTAGAAGAACCAATTGAGCAACTGGTTGTGGTTCACCCATGGCAACATATGGGGTACATTACCTTAGCGGCAGCCATTACAGGTATTATGGGTGCAAAAATATTTCATTGGTTACTGGATTC
>CANMPY010000011.1 GCA_947499775.1 Bacteroidota bacterium
AAACATTTCTTCAGTTTGTGGATCTAAAAATTTCCTAAATTTTTTCCAGGTAGTAAAAGATATAGCAGTTAAGACTTTTCGTTTATGTGAATAGGATAATTTTTCGGCATCTACTTCGGGATGTTCGAAAAGCACCTCTAACTCCTTGCCTGAAACTGGATCTAATTTAACAATTGCTGATTTATCTCTATTTATGTTTGAGTTTGCATATAAATTTAGGTTATCGAAATCAAAAAATAAAGGACTTGCTGATTCTTTAAAATTTGTAGTTAATACTGCACGAAATGTATCGGCTTCTGTTTCTCTATAAAGCAAGCTCGAATTGGTTCCATCTGTTGTTACTGCAATTCTTAATTTTCCGGAATGATCGGTAACCCACCCAGTAATGTTTCCAGGGTTTTGTGCTATTTTAATAAGCTCTCCCGTATTTATATTTATACGATAAACATCAAAAATTTCCTTATTGTCTTTGTTTAATTGTATGATCATTTGGTCGTCATTATCTTCCAAAACGTCAACAAAATCAGCTTTCACTCCTTCGAACGGCGTCAAATCTTTTAAATTTGATCCATCTGCATTAACGGCAAATAAATGGAAATTTTCATCGCCCGCTTGGTCTTTAAGGTAAACAATCCTCGAACCCGATTTCCAAAAATATCCGTTTAAATCTCTATCTGTAACATTTGTGATTCGAGTAGCTTTGCTCTCATTAATGGGCCTTACAAAAATATTCATCCTTTTTTTATAGGGTCCTAAATAGGATATGTATTTGCCATCGGGCGAAATTTGGTACCCGTTTTTTTCTGGGTTTTTAAAAAAATCTTTTAGGGGGATTGGCTTTTGGCCAAGGGCCGAAAGGCCAAATAGTAAAATACTCAAAATAAGGGTTGATAGTTTGTTAAATTGAAAAAACATTTTGCAAATTAAAAGCCATTTTCAGTTGAAATGGCTTAATACGGATAAAAAGAAATAATTATTAGACAAAAATTAGCCCTATCGTTTTTAAATAGAGCCATTTTTATTTAGTGTTGATTAATGCGCCAATGTAATCGTTATTCCATACACATTTCCGCTTGCAGTTAACGTATAACGGAGAACCATTTTTGTGCCAGTTAATTCCAAAATAGGATAATTTGCGCCATTCCACGTTAATGTTTTTTCGGCATTGGTAAATATCCATGCCCCCTTATAACTTACTTTTTCGTTGGCATTACACTTTACATTAGTGTACTCAGTTGTTGTAGAATCAGATTTAAACAAATATGTATCATCGTTTTGACAAGGAAGTTTCTGGCTTAGCAGATCTTTAGAAGCCCCATCTTTACCATCTGTATCTACAGATGTATCGCACACCATTGTGGTTATTTTCCAAACCGAAGCGGTTATCAATTGGGTTTTAGTACGTGGATCAGGAGTAGGCTCAGCTTCTTTGTCCTTACAATTTACCAAAAACAGAGCACATCCTAAAACTAGAACGGTAATTAGGTAATATATTTTTTTCATACTGATTTATTTTTGTGCAATTTAATTATTTATTCGAAAGCGAAACGCTTGCTATTTATTTATTTTAAAGTCATCGCTATCTTTCCAAAATGGAATTTTAAGCTTCAGTTCGTTAAGTTCTTTTTTGTTTAATTTTAGTATTCCATAACCATTATGATTTTGCATTTCTAGAATGCTATTTCCCAAGGGGTCAATGGCGCAACTCTGCCCTGAATAGTGATAATTGTTCATATCTGTCCCTACCCTATTTACACCAATCACAAAACATTGATTTTCGATAGCACGCGCTGGTAACAATTTTTGCCAATGTGATATGCGAATTTCAGGCCAGTTGGCCACAAAAATCATAACATCGGCATCGTTTGTATTTCTACACCATACCGGAAACCTCAAATCGTAACATATAAATGGATTTATTTTCCATCCTTTATACTCCAATTCTTTTTTCTTTTTTCCAGCAGTGTAGTTTTCATTTTCGCCAGCCAATCCAAAAAGGTGTTTTTTGTCATAAAATTCAATCTCCCCATTTGGTTTTACAAATACAAATCGATTATAGTATTTCTGTTTTTCTTCAATAATAAGACTTCCACAAATGGCCATTTCCATTTCTGATGCTATTTCTATCATCCATTCTAATGTGGCTCCATTCATAGTTTCGGCAAAGGGTTCTGGGTTCATGGTAAAGCCTGTTGTAAACATTTCGGGCAATACAATTAAATCAATAACCGGATGCTCATCTTTCAATTTTTCAATGGTTAATGATAAATGATAAATATTATCTTCTTTATTCTCCCAAAGGGTATCGGGCTGAATAAGTGCAACATTTAATTCATCTGAATGTATACTTTTCATTACGTTGGTTGGAATGGCAATTGGTTAATTGGTAAAATGATGGATTGGTTATGAGGGGACTAGTGGAATGGTTTTATTATTTGCTATTCGCTGGATTTGTGTTTAAAGTGATTTTAATATTTCCGCTGCTTTTTCTAATGTTTTATCTTGTTTGGCAAAACAAATCCGTAATAATTTATGGTCTTTTTTATCATGGTAAAACGAAGATAATGGAATCATTGCAATTTTATAGTCCTTTGTTAATCGCTTTGCGAGGTCATAATCACATTCGGTTGAATACCTTGAGTAATCAAGCAACTGAAAATAGGACCCTTTTGATGGAAGCACTTTAAATTTAGATGATTCAAGTAGATGGGACATTTTATCGCGCTTGCCTTGATAAAAAGTAGACACTTGGGTATAGGTTTGAGAATTTTGAAGCATGGTATTAAATGCCCATTGAGCAGGTGCAAATGAACAAAATGCATTATATTGATATACTTTTCTAAATTCTTTCATCAAAGGTTCGGGAGCCAGTACATAACCTGTTTTCCAACCCGTTACATGATAGGTTTTGCCAAATGATGAAATGATAAAACTTCTTTCGGCCAATTCATTATGCAATGCAACACTCTGATGAGATAACCCATCAAAGATAATATGTTCGTACACTTCGTCACTTAAAATAACAATATTAGTGTCGCGGGTAAGCATTGCCAATTGCTCCAAATCACCTGCATTAATAACAGAAGTTCCCGGGTTTTGAGGCGAATTAATTATCAAAACCTTTGTTTTAGCTGTAATTAGTGATTTTATTTCATCCCAATTAATATTAAAATCAGGGTACTTTAAACTGCTAAAAACCGGAATCCCGCCGCACAATTCTATGGCGGGCACGTAACAATCGTAAGCTGGCTCAATCACAATAACCTCATCTCCAGGATTTACAAGTGCTGTAATGGCCGTAAATAATGCCATTGTTGCTCCCGGCACAACCGTTATTTCGGTTTCTGGATTATAAATTTTCCCATATAAATTTTGAGTTTTAGCGGCAATCGTTTCCCGTAATTGTATAATACCAGGCATTGGGGCATATTGATTATGACCATCGCTCATTGCTTTAGTTAACGCTTCGCGCAATAAAGGCGAACACTCAAAATCAGGGAATCCTTGTGAAAGATTCACTGCGTCGAATTGCTTGGCCAATGCACTCATTTCTGCAAAAATGGTTACACCAGTATTAGGAAGTTTTGATTTAATGTTCAAGTTTAATTTAGGTTAGTACTGATTAGATTATTATGTTCCAAATCTAATAAATAATTACAGCTTGCGTTACTATCGAAATATCAAAAAAAAAGCCCCGAAAATAAATCGGGGCTTTTTTTTATTGTTTATCTATCGAAATTTTCCTTGTCAATATTGCGTCTTGCGTACGCACTTGAATGCTATATAAGCCCGAAGCATAATTGGAAAAATCCATTTTATTTATGCCATGTTCCAAAATCCCGGTTTGCAGTATTTGTCCCGTTATGTTTGTTAATGTATAATGTGAAGTTCCTTTTAATAATTCAAGTGTAACAAATCCATTGGACGGATTTGGAAACACTTTCAACATTTCCGAATTTATATCAGCTTTTGAGATGCCCGACGGCACACAATATACTTTTAGATAGTTGCAGAATGTTGTATCGCATTTATTGCAACTATCCTTAACCTTTACACAAATACTATAGGTTCCATTTTTTGTAACCGCATAATTCATATAATAATTGGTTCCAACATTAGTTCCATTAACCATCCACTGATAGGAATAACACGATTGTGTACCCTTTAATGATATGTATCCATTTACAGAATAATTTTTAATATTGGTGATACATGTATCTTTGGTAATAAAATAAGGGCTTCTACTTTTCCAATTGCATCCACTGCTTACACAGGTAATATTTCGTGTACTACAAAACGTAGTATCGCAATTGTTGCAGGTATCCGTTACCTTCATACACACAACATACGTCCCATTTTTGGTAATTGGGTAGCTTAACATACGGGCGGTTGAAACTTTTGTACCATTTACGGTCCATTGGTATTTAAAACATGTGTTTTTACTGTAATTAAATCCGGTATATCCATTTACTGAATATTTATTTTTCTTACCAGTACAGCTGTCCCATGTTGAAAAATAGGGCGCTCTGCTTTTCCAATTACACCCGCTCGATTTCACACATGTAAACGTTCGTGTAGCACAATAGGTGGTATCGCAATTATTGCAGGTATCGGTTACTTTCACACACACATTATAAGTTCCATTAGCCGTAATTGGAAAATTCATGGCGTATCCTGTTCCTGCTTTAGTGCTATTTACTGTCCATTGGTATTTAAAACATGATCGATATGGCCAATTGGTAAAATACACATAGGCATTTATTGAATATTTATTTTTCACTCCCGAGCAACTATCCCAATACCCATTGGCAGTGGTTCTACTTTTCCAGTTACACTTTGTACTTGTGCCTATACACGAAATATATCGTGTAGCACAAAAGGTAGTATCACAATTATTACAGGTATCGGTTACTTTCATACACACTACATAATACCCATTAGTGGTAACCGAATAATTTAACATTCTTGAAGTTGATACAACTTTACTATTTACAGTCCATTGATATTTAAAGCAACTCGCATTGGTATACCCAAAATAGACATAACCATTTACTGAATAATTCTTGGTTTTAAGATTACAACTATCCCCTGTTTTAAAATAAGGTTTACGACTGTTCCAATTACATTTACTTCCGCTAACACATGTTATAGTTCGTGTGCTGCAAAAAGTAGTATCACATTTCGAGCATGTATCGGTTACTTTCATACACACAACATATGTTCCATTTTTAGTTATAGGGTAAGTAAGCATTCGCGAAGTTGAAACCACTGTATTATTTACCATCCATTTATATTTAAAACAACCAGCTTTGCTATAATTAAATCCTACATAACCATTTACCGAATATTTGTTCTTTTTGCCAGCGCAGCTATCCCATGCCGAAAAATAAGGGTTACGGCTTTTCCAATTGCATCCTGTATTAGTGCTAACGCATGTAACGGTTCGTGTAGTGCAATAGGTTGTATCACAGTTATTGCAGGTATCGGTTACCTTTACACACACTCTATATGTACCATTTGCTTTGATTGGATAAAACAGCGTATTCGTATTTCCAGCTTTAATACTATCCACCATCCATTGGTACTTAAGGCATGATCGATAAGGCCAATTGGTAAAATACACATATGCATTTAGTGAATATTTATTCGTTTTGCCAGCGCAGCTATCCCAGTATCCATTTGCGGGGGTTCGGCTTTTCCAATTACATCCTTTACTTGTTGTTACACAAGTAATAGTACGATATGTAGAATACGTTGTATCGCAATTGTTGCAAGTGTCGGTTACTTTTACAGATATTTTATAGCTTCCATTTGCCGTAATTGGATACTTAAAAGTATACGCATTACCTGCATTGGTTCCATTTACCGTCCATTGATATTTGAAGCAAGCTTTAGCATAAAAATTACAATAACCGTTTAAAAAATATCTGTTTTTTTTGCTGTCGCAACTATCCCAATAATATTGTTTTGCTGAATTGTTTTTCCAATTACACTTTGTTTTTACACATGTAATGTATTTCGTACCCCTGAATGTAGTATCACAATTATTACATGTATCGGTTACTTTAAGGCTTATATTATAGGTTCCGTTAGCTGTTACTTTATAATTCAATACCCTTGATGTGCTAGCATTTGTTCCATTTACTTTCCACTGGTATTTAAAACATCCCATTTTGCTGTAGTTGAACCCAATATAGCCGTTGACCGAATATGGAAATCCTTTGCCGAAACAGCTGTCCGTAAGCATAATATTATAATACCGATAATACCAATTGCACGTATTTTTAACGCATGTTATAGTGCGAGTGGCGCAATAAGTAGTATCGCATTTGTTGCACGAATCCAGCACTTTCACGCATATAGTGTATGTACCATTGGCCGTAATTGGATAGCTCAAAATATTAGAGGTACTAGCTGATTTGCCATTAACCGTCCATTGGTAAGTATTGCATGATGCACTTGTTTTAAACGAGATGTAGGCATGAAGTGAATATTTATTGGTTGTAGTATTACAGCTATCCCAAAAATAGGATGCGGCATTTCGAGCCTTCCAGTTGCATGCAGCTTCTGCCGAGGAACTGCTTTGGCTTATGAATACTAAAGTACCTATAAAAATTAAGGCTAGTGAGTATATTTTTTTCATGGATTTGTTTAATAACGAAATAGATGGTTTATATGCGAATTAAGTTGCACGCAAATATAATTATTTCATTAAATGATTTACAGCTCTTTGGATTATAAAATATCTGATAACCAATTCACTAAACCACAATATCACCCTAATAAGTCATTCAATCTAAATCATTCAACGCTTTTCTTAGCATTTCGAACATAGGCCCTATCTCTTCTTTTCTACATGTGCCTACACTAAGTCTATACCAACTACTAGATGATGACGCCCCAAAAGCTGAAAATGGAACGATGGCTAATCCTGCCTTATTTAATAGGAAAGCAGTAACGTCGGATTGTGAATTGAGAGTTAATCCGCCACTCGTTTTTTTGTTTACTAAATCAAATTGAATTGTTAAATAAATTGCGGCTTGAGGAACTATGGCATTAACCAAAAAACCCTCTTCCTTTAGTTTTTGAAACCCATTATAAATTTCAATTAATCTTTCGTTTATTTCGCTTTTAAAATTTGCTAAATAAACCTCAATATCTTTATTTTTTAATAAAAATTTGGCAACTGCTTTTTGTTCCGCCATTGGAGCCCAAGCCCCAATATGAGTCAACATAGATTTCATTTTACCAATAACAGCAGAAGGCCCCATAGCCCATCCCACCCTAACCCCTGTAGCGGCAAATACTTTACTTATGGCATCAACAAAAACAGTATATGCCTTCATTTCAGGTCTTAAAGAAACGGGGTTATGATGAACAATGCCTCCAAATGTTAAACTGCAATACATTTGATCATACATAACATAGAGGAGCTTTTCGCCAGATAAGCGGCTCTTGTTTTCGGCAATAACCAGGTCACAAATTTTTATTAATTCATCATTACTAAATGTTGTACCTGTCGGATTTTGTGGCGAACATAACGACAGCAATGTGGCCCCTTTTATATGGGGTTTCAAATCATCGGCCGTTAGCATAAAATCCGATTTCTCTGTAGTTTCAATGGATACATGATGCGCATCTACAAAATGCGAATAATGATTGTTGTTCCACGATGGCACACTGTAAATTACTTTATCGCCAGGATCGACAATGGTTCTATATAATGAATAAATTAATGGTCGACCTCCACTGGCTACAATTATTTCTGAAGCCGTATAATCTAAGTTCTGCTGATGTTTTACAAAATTACTAATGGCTTCACGTAAATCAAGGTTGCCTTCGGCTGTTGGATAGTTTGTAAATTTATTCTTGTATGCTGCAATTATTTCATCCTCCAAAATTTGAGGTATCGGAAAAATTGAAGGGTCAAAATCGCCTATTGTATAGTTATAAATCTTTTGGCCTGAATTAATTTTCTCTCGAATTTCGGCTCCAAGTTTTACAATTTCAGACCCAATTAAGGTTTCGGCTAACAGTGATAATTTTACTTCACTCATTCAATTCGCTTTTTTTTATACCTTGTTTTATTAAAAATACGCTTTCAATATTTATTGCTGCATTTGTCAAGTTCCCCTTCCTATTCATCACTATCATCAAACTTTTCGACAAATTTAGAAACAGTTCTTGTGGTTGCCGGGCGAATGGTATAATCTACTTTTTGCACCTCACTATATTTGTCGCGTATTAAATCATTAAAATCTTTATCGGTGCTGATGGCCATTAAATTATTTCGGAAATATTCGAAATAAAACCAATCGTATTTTGATATTTCAATGTAAATTTTCATACTTACACCGCTGCGCTTAACCTGCATTTGCATTCGGCTACTGAACCGTTTATTTATTTGCTGCCCATTTATAACCGAAACACCAATTGGTGAAGTGGAAAACCATGAGCGGTTTACTGGCGAATATCTAAACTTTGTTTCCGAAAAAATAAACTTGCGTTTGATATCGTCCGACACTTCTAGTTCACCTATTTCGGTTGCTTTTTTATAGGTCGATGCCAATCGCTTGTCGGTTAAAAATTCGCCTAATGCATATTTAAAATCATCGCCCGAATACGGAATACTTGGTGAATTAGCGCCTTTTTCGAGCATAACGTCTATCATTTTCTTATAAGCATCTTTTGGCAATAAAATATCTAAAGCCATAAAAGCCTCTAAAGTATAGCTGCTATCCGATTCTCTTTTATATAATATTCCAGCCACTAATGGGTCGAGTACGGGCATTGATAAGCCCATGTTTAACTTACCCTGTGTGCTTATCATTCGCGTAGTTTCATTAAACGTCATTACACTTCCACGAGGTGCTTGGTTTAAAATACGATCTCTATTTCCTACTTTAAATTCGTTTGAGGTTTCGTCGAAAATAAATATTCCAGTATCGTTGGTATATTCTAAATCGATATATTTTCGTTTGAAATTAAAAAAGGTAGGGTAAATCATGGCAGTATCCAATGCTGCATTCATGCTAACTGAAACGAATTTATTTTCCTCGTTTTTGGGCGACCGAATATCGATAATAATGTTTTTAGGATCTGGTCTATCCTTGTATCTAATCCAATTACTGCCTATTTTGAAGGTATGCAATGGTTTCACATATCCATTAAAGCTAAGAAAATCGTTATTCGAATTTAATTCTAAAGGGCCTTTATATCCAATTTTTGGATAGATTTTAAACTTTAATGAATCCGAAACCTGCCCCAAGGCTTGGATAGTACTATCGGGCATCACCCTTAATTTACTAAAAAACAACTCTTGCCCGGTTTTGTTTTTGTCCTTGTATTTATATTTTGCGGTTCCACTAAGTGCTTTACGACCCATTATTTTAATCGAGCAGCCGTACATTTCGTGATATTTATTATCTCTTGCTGCCAAAAGTTTAGAATCGGCGAGGGGCAAAATATCAGCATCTTTAGCAATGGTTACAAGTCCGTTTTTAGGAAAAACCCTAGAATCGGCAACGTCAATGTAAGGAACATTTTCGGCAAATATTTTACCTTCCTTCATATCAAAGAGGGCTTTATCTGAATCAAACTTTAATCCATCCTGATCAGGTCGTTTCGTAATAAAAAATGATTTTGCTAACCTTGGTCCTTTTGTTAACAGTATTGTTTGCGCATCCATGTCCCAAAAATACTGATCCATAGAACTCGCAAACTGATTATAACCAAAATCGGTTAATTGGCCTGGGATATTGGCTTTAAAATCGCCGGTACGTTTCGTAAAATCAACATAGCTTTTAACATTGCTGCTCGAAAAAGCTATCTTATCTTTATCTATAGAGCCAATTTCAATTTTTGAGGTATCGGCTTTTACACTATTTGTAGCAAACACCATCAATCGGCTTGACAATTTTGCATTATCCCATTCTAATAACCCCTTACCGGTTATTTGTTTTGGCGTCATTACCATGTTGCCGGTATATTTCTGACCAGCCTTAAATACATCTATGGTGTGGCCAAGGGTATTCATATAAAGGCTGTCTTTTTTTGGCACCCAATGGTTTTTTACTTTCTCGGCATATATTTTTGGATATTTTAACGTTTCATCCAATTTAAAAATATCGGTATTCGAATTCATAGAATCGGGCAACAGAACAATATCTTTCGAAATAATTTTTGCGCCCAAATACTCCACTTCTCCTCTAGCTGTAAGTCCTTTATCATCCAATCGAATATCAATATCAGCATGCCCCTTTGTACCATACATTGGATACCCTTCGGGTGGTGATGTTTTTTCGAAACCCAATGAATAATCACGCATAATTTTGGCCTCGAACCTAAACTCGGGCAGTATACCCGCCGATACAAATGATCCTGGGAATTTTAATCCACTAATCGTAAAATTATCTAAACTATCAATGGTAAATGTATCTACCTTAAAGTAAAAATCGCGCTCATCATACGCTCCTTTATAAATGCTATTTTTCTGGTACGAAATTTTGCACGGTTTTTCACTCACAAAAATCGGATATTCTCCATTACTTGTATCTGTGCCCGATTTGTTATTGGGTTTATCAATATAAATAGTTCCACTAATATCCTTGAGCAACGAGGTAACTGGCAATAAAGTATTGCCATTAATAGAATCAGGAAAATACAACCTCATCGAATCAATTCTATTCGCATGAACCTTAAATTGATTGTAATCAAATTCGAATTTGTCGGAATAAAAATCAAACCATCCCGCTACAAGTTTACCACCAAAATCAATGTTACGTTTATTTTTAATATTTAAGGTTTGTTCATTTGGATAGGCGGCTACCGTTTGTGAATCGCTAAAATTGAATGCAGCAACCCCTTCTAATACAAAATTATTATTAATTAAATTCAAGTAGGCATTTGGGCGTCCACCTATTATGGAACGAAACCGAATTACATCGTAGTCTTTTAATTTAAAATGGGCATTAACAAAATCGAAAACCTTCCGTTTTACTTTTATTTTTCCATTGTCAGGATTAAAAAACAGAAACCCATTGTCGGCCAAATCAATAATTTGCATTTTCAATTTCTCCGGTGTACTTCCACACCAAGCAGCATATTCGGATAATGTAAATTCTCGTTTTTTTGATTGAATGCAGAATGCCTGCAATTTGTTTACCGGGTGATAATTTAATAAACCCTGTAGTTTTTCATAATTAAACTCTCGGTAATAGTTAGCCGATTCGAACCGTGCTGTACCATCTTTTTGATCCATTGAAAAATCAATCTTTGGTTGAACCAACTTCCATTTCACCTTGTCGACATAAAATTCAAGGCCATGATCATTATCAAAAAATGGTGACCGCTCCAATCCTTCAACTCCTCTATTCAAAACCATTAAAGTATCGGACATATTAAAATTTAATTTTAACATGGGGTGAACAATTGTTCCGCTATCGGTAAAAATTGTTACTGCCGTTTTTTGTGAGGTTATTTTATTATCGCGAACAATAAACGATTGCGATTCGGCCTTTAATTTTAATTTATTTTTGTAATAGAACCCAAAGGAAGCTGGACTTTCGGGAGTACCTATTCCAACAATATCACGACCTTGCATACTAAATCCTCCTAGATATTTGGCCAATCCTCCTGAAAATTTTTCGATAACCATATCCGTTTTATAAGCAGTAAATTGAGGATATTTTGAATCCTTAAAATCTTTTTGAGCTTCGCTTAATCGCTCAAACATGGCTCTATCTTTAAGCATACCCATTACTGGCGCAGGTAAAATAGCTTTATTGGTAAAAAGAACAGAGTCTGTTTCTACCTCCGCTTTGTTCATATCAATGGAATAGGTTTTTATAACTGCAAAAACATCTTCGGGTTTAAAACCAACTCTGCTCCAATCTATTTTCCCTTTTTTCCCTTTCCATACCGATTTTTCAATATCATAAACACCAGAGGTTCCTTTAATTTCTATTTTGTCGTCAATGGTTACACAGGTTAAATTGATATTATTAAATTCAATCAGATACTTGCCTCCGCTAAAATTATATTTAAATTCGGTGGGTGTATAAAACCATTTTTTAGACTCGGATACATAAACAGCGTTTTCTTCAAACATGCCTTTTGATGTTTTAAGCAGCTGCCTAACTTGACTGGTTCCAGCCCTTGAAGCTGTAAGCACGGCCTTTATCCAAAAATCAAATTTCTGATCACTTAAGCCTTTTACTGAATCTTTGGCGCTTACTAAGGTTCGGCAATACAAGTCGAAATCAGGTGTAATCCTCATTTTATTTAAGAGCATTTCGTCGCCAACTTTAATAATCAGCAATTCATGATCGGTAAGAAATTTATTCGCTTTCCAAAACTTCTCAAATTTATCGAAGGCTTCAATAGCTGTGGGCTCCTTCGTACTATTCATAAAATCCTTTAATTCAACAATGAATACCTCTGATTTTTTTGAAAACGATTTAGGTTGACTATAGGCTATTACCCCAACAAAAAGAAACAAAATGGTCCATACACTTTGCTTTAACATGATTCGATTATTAAACACGCCCAATCTTTCATTTCTTTTCTAAACGCAATTTTAAGGCCAAGAGTATTTGCCAAATTCTCGAAAGCCGGAATATCGTGACTGTAAAAACCACTCAGAATTATTTTGCCACTTTTGTTTAACCCTGAGGCATATTTCTCTAACATTTCTAAATTGATGTTTCGATTTATATTACTTAGTATTATATCGAAGTGTCCTTCAAAATCGGCATCTCCCTTTTGAACTGTAATTAATTTACAGTCATTTTTTGCTAAATTTTCGTTTGAATTTTCTATAGCCCAATCGTCGTAATCAATGGCCATAATAGATTTGGCTTCTAATTTTTCGGCTAATATGGCTAACACTGCTGTGCCACAACCCATATCAAGAACCGATAAATTTTTAATATTTAAAGAAAGCAATACCTCCGCCATCAAAAAGGTAGTTTCGTGATGGCCCGTTCCAAAAGACATTTTGGGGGTAATAATAATCTCATAAGGTACATTAGTGGGCTCATGAAACTCAGCTCTGATGATGCACGAATCTCCAATTCGTATTGGATCAAAACTACTTTCCCATTGTGCATTCCAGTTAATATTCTCAATGGGCTTGTAAGAATAACTTTCAATTAAATTATATTGACCTAAGATAGACTTTAGAACTTCTATGTCTAAATCTTCTTCTTTTACATAAAAACACAGTTTATCATCATTTTCCCAAACACCTTCAAAGCCAGCACATAATAGCTCAGCTTCAACTAACTCTTTGGTGTTATCAGGACAAAATATTGTAAATTCGAGATACTGACTTCTAAGCACTTGCTATTGATTACTACTTACCTATTTGCAAATTTAATACTTACCCAATCGTTTTAATAATCTCCAAAAAAGCTCTTGATTCTAATGAAGCCCCCCCAATTAATCCTCCATCAATATCTTCGCAACTCAACAATTCATTCGCATTGTTGGGTTTCATGCTTCCGCCATATAATATTGAAATTGAATTGGATATTTCCTCTCCATATTTATCGCTAAGGGCGTTGCGCACAAATTTGTGCATTGCTTGGCATTGCTGCGCAGTTGCAGTTTGTCCGGTACCTATAGCCCAAACTGGCTCATAAGCTAATATTACATTTTGTATTTGTAAATTAGTTAAATGAAATAAGCCTTCTTGGATTTGCATTAAATTGATTTCAAATTCATTCCCTGCTTCTCTTTGTTCTAAAGTTTCGCCAAAACAATAAATGGGTTTCAATCCATTTTCCAATACTCTATCTATCTTTTTTGCTAATAATGCATTGCTTTCATTTTGATAAATTCTCCGTTCAGAATGGCCAACTAATACATAAGTTACGCCAACACTCTTTAAGATTTCTGCTGATATCTCACCAGTATAAGCTCCAGATTTTTCATGATGGCAATTTTGTGCCCCCAATTTTACGACGGAGCCCTTCAATAAACTTTGAATACCAGCAAGGTGGGTAAATGGAGGAATAAGGATAATTTCAATTGGGCTTGACACTTCATCCGATACCATCCATTTTATTTCACTAGCCAAACCAAACCCATGCTCGAGGGATAAATTCATTTTCCAGTTGCCTGCTATAATGGGTTTACGCATAGAAATGCAAAAGAACTAAAATTGAAGGAATTTTTGAAGGTAAACTTATTCAAAGTATTGCACAATTAATGCAAATAAAAACGCTGAACTACCAAATACCTAATTAAACATTCGCTTGCACTTACCGCATTATTCAGTATAAAAATCATAATCCTACTGCAATTTTTAAAAACAAGGACACCTAATTTATGATAATTTTTAGTGTGGCTTCACATTTAATTTCGCTTAAAACTTTCACATAATAAATCCCTTTTGGCAACGATTGTAATTCTATTGCATGTAGTTCATTTATATACATTTGCTTATAAACCAAAGTGCCAATAGTATTAAATATTTCAATACTTCCATTATGCGTAAATTGCGGAACAGCTATATTAAATATACCGTTATTTGGATTTGGATAAATAGTTATGGCGCTTTTAGAATTCCTTTCGATTATGCTCAAAGGATTTTTACCCAGTTTATGAATAAAAATATCTATCGGTCCATTAGGAGTTAAATCAAATTTGGCAAAATCAGGATCAAAGTCGGACTGCTCGCTAAAATACCCGGTAGAATAAATATTTCCAAAATCATCCAATGCAATATCATTTACCCCTAAATAATCATAGCTATCAAATGTTTTGGCCCATACAAAATTACCCATTGGATCTAATTTAGAAATGTATGCCCCATGCCCATTTGTAGATGAATAAAAAGTATCAACACCAGGGTTAAAAGCAGTTTTACCAATGAATGTTCCCGCTGATATTATATTTCCATAGGTATCACAAACAATTGTGTTGCCTCTCGTATCTGCATTGCCCCCCAATTGCTTTGCCCAAGCAACCGTTCCTGAACTATCTATCTTACAAATAAAAGCACCAAAAGATTGCGGCTGCGCAATTAATACATGCTTTCCTGGTCTACTGGGATCAAAATCGGCTTTGGCCATAAAATATCCTGTTGTGTAAACATTTGAATGCTTATCGGTGGCAATTGAAAATCCCATTTCGGTTTCCATACTTTTAAATTGTTTTGCCCAAACAAAGTTTCCTGATTTGCTAAGTTTACAAATAAAAACATCAAAGTCCCATAAGGCTTGCAAATTATGGACTCCAGAATTCGGGTCAAAATCCATAATATCCCCAAAATCACCTGTAAAATAAATATTGTCAACTAAGTCAGTAGTAATTGACAAACTTTGGTTCCAATGAGTACTTTCAAACTTTTTTGCCCAAACAAAATTTCCTAAATTATCTAATTTAGAAACAAACAGGCCAACCGCGAATTGAGCACTAAGGTTAAAACTATCCTTGCCAGGATCAAAATCAGCTGTTTTACCAAATTCACCGGTAGTCAATATATTCCCCTCAGAATCTGTGGTGATAGATTGGGCAAGGTCATTACTTTTACCCCCCATTTGCTTTGCCCAAATAAAATTTCCTGATGAAGTTAATTTTAAAATAAAAATATCAGTACCCCCAATGGATGTGTTAGTTGACGTGCCGA
>CANMPY010000012.1 GCA_947499775.1 Bacteroidota bacterium
GTTTTATAAATTTATAGCAGATTCCAAGCGCCGTTAATTTTCCGCTGTAGAGCCATTTATTAAAATATGACGTATTTGTTGTTTTGCAAAAATATTATCTAAGAATAGTTACTGTGCCCTGCATAGGCCAGTTTACATCATCTACTCCTATAGCTTTGATGATCCAAATATAGGCATCCATTTGAGCTAATTTGCCTTGTACATTGCCATCCCAGTCTACATTTATATCGCTGCTTTCAAATACTTTTTCACCCCAACGGTTAAATATTTTGATATTATAATCCTTTATATAAAGTCCTTTGATATCGAAGGTTTCGTTTAGGTTATCGCCGTTTAGTGTAAAGGCGTTTGCAGCGAATATGCGCGACCTTACCGGGGCGCAGTCCTCATTTGAAATGCTATAAATTTGTTTTTGGCCATTGAGCATATTTTTATACCCAATTACCCGATAACAATAATAGGGATACCCATTGAGGTCGGTACTATTATCAATCATTATCGAATCGCTGGCGGAGGTAAAATCAAGGGAAACAAAGGTTCCGTCGGCTTGTTTGCGCTGCACCTCATATTCATTTACTCCTTCTGCCCATCCTTGATAACTGCTCCAAGTTACAAAAGGTCTTTCTGTAATTGTGGTATCGGCATGCAATAAAATGGTTTTGGCAAAATTTGTAATAGGGCTTTTAAGTTCGCATGTGTCAATAGCATATGTTCGATAGAAATAGGATTTATCATCCACCCACACTTTTTTGTCGGTAAATGCCATTTCATCGGGACTAAAACTTTGATACCACTTATAATGAATTCCATCTTCTGATTTTTCAAGGATATATTCCTGAATAGGTATTCTGGGCGATCCGCTTCCGGTCCATTCAATGCTTATTTCTTTATCAAAATCTACAGTAGCTCTTAGGGTATTATTTGGGGGTACAGAATTATCATACAAAGGTTTGGCTGCCGCTGTATCGCTCCATGAAAATTGATTATAGCCATTATTTTCATGCGCTTTTATCTTATAAAAATGCTCTATTTTGCAATAAACATTTGTGTCGGAATACTTTAATAAATTACCATCTACCGTAGCCAAATACGAATATTTTCCTTTCTCGCCAATATCTTCTCTAAAAACTTCATATTTATTAACAGGCCAACCTTTATAGGCATTCCAAATTATATCTATCCGTTTTAATGCACCACTAGCCTTTGTTTCTATGGTACAATGCTCTAAGGCTAAATTTATATCCGATTCAAAACCACATAAATTAGTGGTGGTAATTTTATAGCAATAAACCGTATTTAATGTGTTCAAAGACTTTATTACTCTCGAGGTATCGTTTTTTGATCCTATATTTTCAAGCTTAGTAGTTTTTCCTTGAAATAAACTGTAAAGACTATACTGCGCAAAATCATAATTCTTAAAACCAGAAAAATCGATACGTGCGCTATAATCATCTTCAACGGAAACCCTATAAATAAAAGGAGAAACCGGTGGAATTGTATCACTTATTGCTAATGCGTTTTTTTGAATAAGGGTATCTTTGCATCCAAAATGATCTTCCATAGCTAAGGTAACAGTATACAAGCCGGCAGTAAGTAATGGAAGGATAGGATTCTTTTCGGTTGAAATAAAAGTATCGTTCAAAAACCATGAGAAATTCTTAATCGTTGTGTCGGATTGGGAAGTATTTAATAGGGCAGGAATTTGTCCAGTACAGTAAAATTCTTTTCCTGGCTTAAACCCTGCAAACGTGTTTTTGATAATGAGGGAATGGGTTATTTCTGCCTCACAACTGTCGCTGTTCCAAACCTTTAATAAAACCTTATATACGCCCTTGGTTTTAAAAACATGAGAGGGTTCAAACTGTGTAGAAGTATCTCCATCTCCAAAATTCCATTCACAGCGCTTTATAGTTCCTTTGAGGGGCTGGGTTGTATTTTTGAAATAAACTGGTTGTTTTATACAAGGTGTTGTAAAACTAAATTGAGGAACAGGAATTGGGAAAACCTCTATGGTGTCATTAGGAGGAAGGGTATATTTACATCCAAAACTATCAGCCAATACCAACAACGGTATATACTTTCCTACTCGGGTATACAAATGTTCGGCTTTAGTGGTATCTTTAATAATTTCCCCATCGCCCATATCCCATTCCATTCTAAAGGTATTAGAAGTAGTTGAATTAAAATTAACAAACAAAGGGGTGCAGCCAGTTTTTTTATCAAAGGTATAGGAACCCATGGGGCCATCAATTAATATCAAATCTTTAAATACTATTTTATCTTTACACCCTAATTCATCAATAACCGTAAGGGTAATGGTGAATTTTCCGGCAATAATATAAACATGGGAAGGATTGGGCAAGCTTGAATAAGTACCATCCCCAAAATCCCAATAATATTTCTCTATTTGCCCCCAATTGCTTTTTGATTTGGAAATAAAGTTAACCCGAAGCGGTGGGCAGTTTGCTTCTAATTTATCGGCTAGAAGGTCGGCAGTAATGGATTTTTGATTGGTTAATATAAGGGTATCGCGTTCGGTTACGCATCCATTTTCATCAATAATTTTAAGATTTAATTTATAAACTCCTTGTGCCTTATACCAAAAATCAACGATGGGTCCTGTAAATTTTCTTCCATCGCCTATATCCCAAAAATAATTTAGCTTTTTCTCATCAACATTGGTCGAATGAAAAATAGGCCGGATAGTTAACTTCGGATAGGAGCAAGTGGCAAGGGATACGATTTCAAAATGATATCCTAACCCAATTACTTGAACGGTATCTTTAGCCAATCCGATACAGCCATTTTCATCTTTCATACTTAAGCTTATGGCATACTTTCCATCTTTTAAGGGACCCGGTTTTTTAAGGGTATACACCATCGTATCCTTGGTTAGCGGGAAAGAGTCTAATTTACTGATGTGCCAAAATTTATTTTTGTGCGAGGTGTCGCTGGTTTTATTAATTAAGGTTATTTGCAGTGGACCGCAACCTGATTTGGGGCTAACTTCAACTAAAACTTTAGGTCCGGTAACTTTTATATCCTTACTGAAAGTATCTCTGCAGCCATTGCTCGCTTTTCCTTCAAGCATAACTTTATAAGTGCCTGCATTTATAAATGATTTTTTTACGGTTAAACTATCATTGGATTCAGAGGTTTCATCTCCCCAAATCCATTTAAAATTTTTATACTCTGTAGAGTAATTCGTAAAGGAAAGATTGGCCGGCGAGCACAACCCACCTGTATAGTTAAAATCAACCCACCGACTTCCTCCATGGATTATATTTTCAACGGTATCTACACAACCCGATTTATAATTCTTTCCCCACATTTTAATGGGCCAAGGGTCGTTAACATCTCTAACAATAAGCGTGTCCTGATTTTTAATAAACGTATTTCCTTTTAAAACCCACCCTATTTCATCTGCACTGTCGGAAGTATTAATAAAAGTGTATGGATATCCTTTACAGGAATCATATTGAATAATATACGAAACCATAGGCGGCAACACGCGTAAAATGTCTTTTATAACAAGCGTATCATAACACCCATAATTACCCGCTATCAATTTAATATTATAGGTATCCGGCTTTCGTTTGACACGGTATCTGAGATTTTGGTTCTCATTAATGAGTGTGGAATCAAGATACCATCGCCACTCATCCATGTATAATTTATTTTTATCTTTTGCATTTGATATTACTAACGAATCTCCATTGCACTTTGATATTTTTGAGAAGCCAAAGTAAATATCGGGTTTGAGACCTACTTTAACGGTATCGCGAAGCGTAAAAAAACAGCCCGGTTTTGTAATAAGGGTAAGCGTTATGGGGTAAATACCTTCTTTGGTATAGGTATATCCAAACGATTCTTGATTTTGATAACTGCCGTCGCCCAAATCTCAAAATCGGGAAGTAATGGGGATTTTGGTTTTTGTAAGATCTGAAAAAATTACATCCAATGGCTTGCATCCTTTTTTAGGAAAGATACTCATACCCAATTCTACTGAATCTACAAAAATGGCATTACTTTTAACCAGCGTATCAAAGCAAGCGCCGTTACTTGAAATCAGGGTTACTTTTGAGTAGCCTCCTTTTTTAATTTTTACAATTACCCCTTTATTCGAAGAAATGAAGGTGTCATTTAAATACCATTTTCGTGAATATCCGCCCATGGATTTATCTATCAAGGTATCTAACATTCCAAGTTTGCACAGCAAAGAGTCGCTCAGGGTAAATTTAGCAATTGGTTTTGATAATACCTCAATGGCATTCGGTACGGTAATGGTTTCTTTGCATGACCCATCGGCAAGACTTACCGTAAGTTTTACAGAATACTTTCCTTTGTTTTTGTATTTGTTGGTTGCCTTGGTTCCTTTAGCGGTATTGCCATCTCCAAAGTCCCATGAGCATTGATAACTAAAGCCAACCGGTTTTGATGTATTTAAAAAGGCAACTGCACCGTTTTGGCATGCTGGATTAGGCGCAAGCGTAAAGGAAGGTTTTGGTTTTGCAATAGTAATATAATTGGTTAGCTGAATGCTGGTATTACATCCGTTCGCTGATTTAATAGATAGTTTAATCGTAAAGCTGCCGGTATCGTAAAATATTTTTTTAGGGTTTTTATCGCTTGACTTGGTACCATCTCCAAAATCCCATTCAAACTGGTCTCCGGTTTTTAGGCCCGTTGATTTATTTGTAAAATTCACTTCGAAAGGTTGATTGCAGCCTGTTGACTTATCGGCACTGAATATTACTTGTGGAGCAGAATTGGCTGTAATAAATTGTTTTTTTGTAACATCGCTAACGCAGCCATTTACATCTTTGATCACCAGCGAAACGGTATAAACTCCTTCGGTAGCATAGGCATGGGCAGGAGTTGGGCCATTTACCACCTTGCCATCGCCATAATCCCAAATCCATTCTGTAATCATTCCGCTTCCACGTGTGCTTTTGTCATAAAGCCCAGGGTCAAAAGGGGTGCAGCCTTTGGTTTCTTTGGTGTCAAAATCAGCTATGGGATTTTTAAAAACCTCAATATGTTTACTTTTTATTATACTATCCTTATTCCCTTTGTTGTCGGTTATAAATAGCTTTATAGTATAGAGCCCAGGCGCGTAATAAATTGCTTGTGGATCTTTAAGCGTGCTCGTGTTTCCATTTCCTAAATCCCAAAAATAGGTCAACCCATTTCCTGTACTTTGATTTGTAAATTTAATGGTTGCAGGAGAACACCCTTTGTTGGGGGTTGCATTAAAAAATGCGCTAGGCTGAGCCTTTAAAAAGGAAACAGCAAAAAGGTAAAGTACAACAAGGCAAAGAGACCTTTTCAAAGCGCTAAAATGCGAATATAAAGGATTAGAATTGCTTTTATAGTATTGAGATTAAATTATTTACAATACGATGCAATTAAGTTGAAAGACGATGTTGTTATTTTTTCTTTTTCAAATCGGCAAAATTGAAAACCTTTTTCAAAATTTCAGAGGTTCTTGCCACAGGATCTTTACGAATTTTGTTTTCTTCAATCTCTATCTGGCTAAAGAGAGCTTCCAAAGCTTTATCGGTTACGTGCGTATTTAAGTCTGGATTTATTTTTTGTACCCCAGGCAATTTATTATAGCTTGTCATTACTTGTGTCCAATATTTAGTTGCTTCCACTTTATCTAATGATTGCTGAATAATGGGTTTGAATTTAGTTCTCAAATCGTCGCTTGTGGTTTGTTTTAGATACGATGTTCCGGCCCCATCTCCGCCGGTTACAATTCCAATAGCATCTTTAATACTCATGGAGGTAATTGCTTTTACAAATACCGGTTTAGCTTCTGCTACCGCCATTTCGGCCCCTCTATTAATGTTTTCAATTACTTTATCACATTGTTTGCCAAAGCCATATTTTCTTAGCGTTTGTTCCATCTTTTGTGCTTCAGGTGGAAATAGAATTTTATAGGCCAAATTCTTAAAAAAGCCGTCTTTTTGCGATAAAAAATCTGTGCCTATTCCCGTACCATTTTTAAGTGCTTCTTTAAGCCCATTTGCAGCTTCTTCTTGGGTAATGCCCCCAATATTAGCAGGGTTAACCGACTCTTTTGCTGTGTTTAAAAATTGAACTGTATTGCCACATGAAAAAAAGAAAACGAATGGAACGGTGAGGATTAAAAATCTTATATTTTTCATAAGTTGAAATTGTTTATAAAATCCTTTGCAATAAAAATGCCAAACTTACATTTCACCCGTTTTGTACCGTGGTGCTAAATTTTTAATCATGTCGGCAACCATAGCATCAAGATCAAAATCGTTTTTCCACCCCCAATCGCTTCTTGCCTCGGCATCATCAATGCTTTGTGGCCAACTATCGGCAATGGCTTGACGGTGATCGGGTTTATAGGTTATTTCGAAATTTGATACATGTTTCTTTATTTTCTCTGCTAATAGCGCAGGTGTAAAACTAAAGCCAGATATATTATATGAAGAGCGATTTTTGATTAAATTAGATTCGGCATGTGTTATTTCTAAGGTCGCTTTTACGGCATCGGGCATATATAACATTGGCAAAAATGTATTTTCACCAAGAAAGCATTCGTATTTGCCATTTTTCAACGCTTCATGAAATATTTCGACGGCGTAATCTGTAGTTCCCCCACCTGCTTCGGCTTTGTAGCCAATCAAACCTGGGTATCGGATGCTTCTTACATCTAAACCATAGCGTTTGTGGTAGTATTCGCAATACCTTTCACCGGTTTGTTTTGTAATACCATAAACTGTGTTGGGATCCATAACGCAATATTGTGGGGTGTTTTGTTTTGGGGTATTGGGCCCAAATACGGCAATGGAGCTCGGCCAAAAAACCCTTTTAACCCCAAATTCTAATGCAGCATCAAACACATAAAACAAACCATCCATGTTTAAACTCCAGCCTAATTTTGGATTTTTTTCGGCAGTGGCCGAAAGCAAGGCTGCCAAATGATAAATTTGTGTTGGTTTATATTTTTTTAATAGCTCTGCTATTTTTTTAACATCTAACACATCCATTTGCTCAAATGGTCCTTCCGACCAAAAATCGGCTTCTGGTTTTCGAATATCACAGGCCACCACATTTGAGGTGCCATATAGTGTTCGAAGCGACTCGGTTAGCTCGGTTCCTACCTGTCCGCAAGAGCCTATTATCATCACAGTTTCTTTACTCATTCCCTTTATTTTACAAACTGCTAAATTAGATGTTTTAAAAAAATATAGAAAGCCCCCAAACTTAGATTTTTGCAATAATTTTGGTTTGATCACAAATACGATTATTATCTTTTAGATTGCCACCTAATCCACTTCCATTTATTTATTTTTGCACCAATCCTAAAAATATTAGAATGCAATTTGAATTTACAGAAGAGCACTTAATGATACAACAAGCGGCTAGAGAGTTTGCTCAAACCGAATTATTACCTGGTGTAATTGAACGTGATACAGAACAAAAATTTCCAACTGCGCAGATTCGCAAATTAGGCGAACTGGGTTTTTTAGGAATGATGGTTTCGCCAGAATATGGTGGAGGTGGAATGGACACCGTATCTTACGTATTAGCAATGGAAGAAATTTCTAAAGTGGATGCTTCTGCTTCTGTTGTATTATCGGTAAATAACTCATTGGTATGCTGGGGGATTGAAACCTTTGGAACCGAGGAACAAAAACAAAAATTCTTAGTCCCCTTAGCTCAAGGAACTATACATGGAGGATTTTGTTTGTCGGAACCTGAAGCGGGTTCAGATGCCACATCTCAAAGAACTACAGCTGAAGATAAAGGTGATTATTATTTACTTAATGGTACTAAAAATTGGATTACTAACGGTAACAGTGCCGATACCTTTATTGTGATGGCTCAAACACATCCTGAACTAAAACACAAAGGAATAAATGCACTAATTGTTACTAAAGATATGCCGGGCTTTATCATTGGCAAAAAAGAAGATAAACTAGGAATACGTGGAAGTGATACGCATTCGCTCATGTTTCAAGATGTGAAAGTACCTAAAGCCAATCGCATAGGAGAAGATGGTTTCGGTTTTAAATTTGCGATGAAAACACTTAGCGGAGGTAGAATAGGTATTGCCTCTCAAGCCTTAGGTATTGCATCGGGCGCATATGAATTGGCCCTTAAATATTCAAAAGAACGAAAAGCTTTCGGTACCGAAATAAAAAACCATCAAGCGATACAGTTTAAATTAGCCGATATGGCTACTGAAATAGAAGCAGCACGATTGCTGTGTTTAAAAGCAGCATGGTTAAAAGATAAGCATGAAAATTATGACCGTGCTAGCAGTATGGCCAAGTTGTTTGCGAGTGAAGTGGCCATGAAAACAACCATTGAAGCCATACAAATACATGGAGGCTATGGTTATGTTAAAGAATACCATGTAGAGCGCCTGATGCGCGATGCAAAAATTACCCAAATTTACGAAGGCACTTCAGAAGTGCAACGTGTGGTAATAGCAAGGGATATATTGAAGTAATAAAATAGTAACCCTCTGAAAAGTATAGATCGTTTCAAAAGGTATTACAATCTCCTCCTTTTAATATCCTGAACAACCTCGGGATCTAAAAGCGTTGTTACATCCCCGATATTATCCAGTTCCCCTTCGGCAATCTTCCTCAATATTCGCCGCATTATTTTTCCCGAGCGGGTTTTGGGTAGTCCGTTTACAAACTGTATTTTATCAGGTTTGGCAATGGCTCCAATTTCCTTAATTACAATTTTTAATATTTCATTTCTTGTATTTACTTCATCTTTAGGCAATTGTTTGCAAATTACAAAGGCATATATTCCCTGCCCTTTAATAGCATGCGGATAACCAACAACGGCTGTTTCTATTACATCGGGGTGCATGTCAATGGCATTTTCTACCTCGGCTGTACCAATTCTATGACCTGATACATTTAATACATCATCTACTCGGCCAGTTATTCTATAATGCCCGTCAGAATCCCTCAAACATCCATCTCCTGTAAAATAAAAATTTGGATACGTGCTAAAATAATTAAGTCTACATCGCTCATGATCGCCATAAGTGGTCCTAAGCATACCGGGCCAAGGAAATTTAATACATAAATTCCCATTCACATTATTTCCCTTAATTTCTTGACCTTGATCATCTACAATCACGAGTTGAATTCCTGGCAGAGGAAACATAGCATAACCTGGTTTGGTAACACCAAGCCCTACTATCGGCGATATCATAATACCTCCGGTTTCGGTTTGCCACCATGTATCGGCAATAGGACATCTGCTTCGACCAATATGTTCATGGTACCAGCTCCAGGCTTCTTCATTTATTGGTTCCCCAACCGAACCTAATTTGGTTAGTGTAGTTAAATCTTTTCCTTTTATAAAATCGAGCCCCGATTGCATTAGCGATCGAATGGCTGTTGGGGCTGTATACAATATATTTACACGGTGTTTGGCTACAATATCCCAAAGCCTTCCCGCATCGGGATAATTTGGAATACCTTCAAACATGAGGGTTGTAGCTCCATTTAACAAGGGTCCATAAATAATATAACTATGCCCTGTAACCCAACCAATATCGGCCGTACAAAAGAAAATTTCATTGGGTTGATACTGAAATACATTTACAAAAGTATACCCTACATATACCATGTATCCTCCACATGTATGCACTACTCCTTTTGGTTTTCCGGTACTGCCACTCGTATATAAAATAAATAAGAGGTCTTCGGCATCCATTAATTCGGCCTGGCAGTCTGCTGTTACTTTTACTATTTCATCGTGCCACCAAACATCTCGGTCGGGTTTCATCTCTATATCACCTTTCGTTCTTTCCAACACAATAACTTTTTTAACGGAAGAACAACTAACCAAAGCCTCGTCAATTATGGACTTTAAAGGAATTTGTTTCGCTCCGCGAAAAGCACCATCGGCTGTAATTACTATATTACACTGCGCATCTTGAATTCTATCAGAAATACTGGCAGCGCTAAACCCACCAAACACTACCGAATGAATAGCCCCTATTCGCGCGCAAGCTAAAACCGCAATTGCCAGTTCGGGTACCATTGGCATATAAATACAAATGCGATCGCCTTTTTGGGCTCCATTGTTTTTTAGCAGATTGGCAAAGCGGCAAACTTCTTCATGAAGTTGTTTGTAGGTAAATGTGCGCGTTGCTTCATTGGTGTCATTGGGTTCCCAAATAATGGCCTTTTTGTTGCCTAAGGTTTCCAAATGCCGGTCGAGGCAATTTTCAGTAATGTTTAGTTTCCCGCCTTCAAACCATTTTATGTTTGGCTCATTAAAATTCCAATCTAGTACTTTATCCTCTCGCCATAGGCAAGACCATTTATAATACCCTGCAATCTTTGCCCAAAACGCTTCTGGATTCTCAAGGCTATATTTATAAACCTCTTCGTATTCGGCAAATGATTGGATTTGGTAGTTCATGAATTAGGGTTGGAGCAAATATAAAATAAGTTTGGATTGATGATCTTGCGTATTTTTAAAGGCAAATTTATGGACGTTGTTTTTCAATACGTTTATATAGTAAATTTTTAGATTGCGAGGCTGAAATAAGGATAAAGATAGAGTAGTTCGCAATACCTTAACAATACCCCTTTTCAAAAATAAATTTGCCTCTTTTTTTATGCTATTTATGTATCTATAACTAGACGTTTTAGCTGTATTTTAGTTTTATTGATAAATATAAATTACTGAATTTAAATCTATTACATTTGATTGCAGGCTGAGGTGCTGTATTTGAATGGATTAAATCAAAAGGACGATAATTAGGCAATGTCCAATAAAGATTTTCATTCCAAAATATTATGAAAATGGGGCCTTCCTTAAAAATCCTTAATAAACATATAATTCAAATAATTATGAAACTCATTACTCAAAACCAATTTTGTAAGGTGCAGTTGGCTACCTTATTTGTATTCATGTTTGGTGTGGTATTTGCCTTTGCCAATCCCAGTTACAATCATGGATCAGCGTTGCGTATTTTATTGCCAGCCAATGGCAATCATACCGTTTATATCGACAATATGCCATACCACGGTATCTATAACTCCTTTAAGACCGAAAATATAAAACCAGGAAATCATCGCATAAAAATAGTGCAAGTGCATGTGATGCATAGAGGGAGAACACAAATAGTAAATAAAAATATGATTTATAATGGCGTTGTTTTTATTCCTGCACATTCAAAAGTTTTGGCTTCTGTAAATTATAACGGCCGATTAGTTATTGAGCATATTTATCACCCTAATGCTACAAATAAAGTAAGGGGCAACCACCACCACCAAAATAATAATTATGAAAGAAACCGCGATAATAATTATACGAATGAAAGGAGTGGTCATACTCAAGATCAAAACTATAATGATGGGTCTTGGTATGATGAACAAGAAATGAATGACAAATCACAAGATAGAGATCAAAAATTTAGAGAAAACGAAACGCATTCAGTATTTGCATATACCTTGCAATCCATCAAAAATAAATCCTTCGACAGCGAACGTTTGAAAATAGCAAAACATGCAGCCGCTACTGGAAGTTTGGTTAGTAGCGAAGTTGTTGAAATTGCAAAATTATTTACATTTGAGTCAACCCGTTTAGACTTTGCTAAATATGCTTATGAATATACGATTGATAAAAAGAATTACGTAATTGTATACGATGCGTTTCAATTTAGTAGCAGCACATCCGAATTGCAGGACTATATTGCCAAACTAGGGCATTAGTACACAAAAAAAAGCCGCTTGAGCGGCTTTTTTTATGTTATTAATTTCTTACAAACCTAATACCAATGGCCCTTGTTCGAAAATTATATCGACAGGGATTTTTTTAGTTTTAAGTTTTTCTAAATCCGATTGCAAATCAGGGCTTATGCCTCCCATTCTTGAAAGCAAATCTTCTACCCCTTTTAAATCTCCATCGCCTTGAAGTTTTAATATTAGAGCCGAAAGCGAATTCGTAGCTTCTTTCATTTTCTGAAGGTTTACCGAATAGGTTCCGTCGGCACTTTTTGAAAAAGCGCCCATTTCTTCAAAATAATTAAACCTTACCATGTTGGCCTTGCCATGTGCACTGCTTGCACCAAAGCGCACTGAACGAAAAATTGAAGCTAAAAAGGTTACATAATAATCCATCAATTCGCCTTCTTTTATTTCGCCTTTTGCAAATAATTTATCGATCATGTAGAGGCCCAAAATATCAGCTTTGCCTTCTTCTAAAGCGCTACCTTGCTCGGCCAAAGCTTTCCTAACGGTTCCTTTTCCATTAATTGTGTTTTTTATCCCTAGCCCATGAGCTACTTCATGAAACATGGTGGTAGCAAAAAAAGCATCAAAAGTGATGTGTTTTCTTTGCGATTGGCTTATTAATTCGTTGCTAATTGGCACAAGTATTTTATCAAACTTAGCCTTCATCACATTTTTTAGTTGACTACGACGTGTGCCTTTACTTGTCTGAACCTCTTCATCGTTTGGAAGATTTACTGCTATCGTTTTACTTCCCGCATTGCAATCGCCAGCATAATAAATTACATCATAGGCGTTCAATTCGCTATCGGTTCCTGGTTTTTCTTTTTTATATTTTGCTTCTACAGGTAATCCGCTTTGAAGTTCAGGCAAAAAGGATACATAATGCGACAAACGCTTACTCCAGTCCATGTCTTTTATTAAAACATAACTTTCGAATGCCGCTCGGGCATTAAATAATTTATCTTCATATACCTCGATGGGGCCAATAATAATATCTATCCCATTTGATTTCATATCCAACCATGCTAAATCACTTGGTTTATAATTAGATGTTATCAAAGCATTAGCCCTTAAAATCAAATATTTTTTCAGGGTTTGATCCTCACTTAATTCAGATGCTTTTAGTAGGAGTGCTGATGCCTTATTGAGTTCTACCTTATACTCTTCATGATATGGAATGGAAAATAATTTCCCTGCTTTGTCACGTTTTATTACACTATAAAGGCCCTTTTTGTCGGCAATATCACTTTTTTCTATTTCCGATTTACTTGCATCCTTAGGGTACATATTAGCTCCATCTGGTTTTGCACCATACCCTTCTACGAACGATTTATCATCATTTAATCTATCCCATGGACCATAATTTATTTCGGCAAATTTTCGTGATGTTTCATTTTTTATGCTTTTTAGAAAGGGCGCTTTGTCGCCAAAAGCCTGTTTCCAATACAAATCATCCATTATTTTGGCAGCTTCTATAAGCAAAGGCAACATCTGTCGTTCATAAGGTTTTAGTTTGCTTAGGTCGGCTGTTAGTTTAACCGTTTCATAAATTTGGATACGCTCAGCTGCTAAACTATCCAAATGGGTTAACGAATCTTGTTTTAATGCTTTTTTTTCGGAGCCCGATTGGCACGAAACCAATGCTAAACAGATGGCAATAATCGAATACTTCATATCTAAATATTTTAATTTTTAAAGAGTCCCGCCTCTTTGAATACCGCATAAGCTTTTTCGGAATACCCACCTTGCTTTATCCCTTTTTCAATAAGGCTTTTATAGGATGATTGTTCATTAAAGTATTTCAAAATCCCCTTGGCTGGACCAGCTAAACGTCCATTGGAACTAAGCGAAGCATTTAACATTTGAAAAATTGTACTTTCATCACAAATACCTAATCTTTTCAAGGCTTCCATTGCCGATACGCGTGTTCTAAATTCATATAAATCAGTGGTTAATGCCTTTAATTCGTAGCCATATTTAGCCTCGTTAATACGATTGTATATTGAAATCTCAAGATATTTAATTTTGATATTATGGTTTTGTCCATACGATTTTTTGAGAATGTACATTTGATCTACTTTATCAAGATACGTCTCAGCTTCTTTTGGAAATTCATCACAAAGCCTTATCAATGATTTTTCAACCAAATCATAAGAAGGGTGTTCTAATAATTTTTCAAAACTTGGTTTCAGTGGGTCATAAATTTTATGAATTGAATTTACTATTGCCTTTGTAATTTCTGTTTCCACGCCTTGAAATTGAGTTTGTAGTTTCATAAAACTCTTTTCATCATTCGCTAGTTGCGCCACAATTTCAGCCTTTAAGCCACTAAAAGTTTCTTTGTCAAAAGCCTTCCAAAGGGCATCACGTTTAAGGTCAATGCTTACCGTTTTAAGACCTATTAAGGCATCGTACCGGTCCATCATGTAAGTTGATGCTGCTAATTGAGCAAATAGCTCATCATTCGTTTTAGTAAACGTAACCTTTTTGGTTATTTCCGAATTTTCATCAAACAAGACAAAACTAATGGGCTTATTTGTAGGATTGTTGAATGAAACGGTTTGGGTTTGTTTTTCAATCCAAAATTGTTGTCTGCTTACGGTGCCATCTTTAAAATACACTGCAAAATTAATGGGCATTTTAAACGCCTTAATTAATTCATTTATAGCATGAATTTGCTCAACAGTTATGTCGACCGTCTTATCATTGGCTTTGTAATTTATTTTATAATGTGGCTCTCCGCCTCTGTAAAGCCATTGATCAAAAAACCAATCCAAACTTTGACCAGTTACATCCTGAACAGCTTGATATAGGTCGTTGGTTTCTACGTTTTTATAAAGATGCTGATTGAGGTAATATTTGATAACTTTTTTAAACGCTTCGTCGCCCAAAACATAGCGCAACATTTGTATAACTGTGCTTCCTTTTTGATAAACTCTTGCTGTTCCGGCACCGGCAAATCGAACAGGGTTATTATCCGTTTCTGATGCTTTTAATGCCGAATTTACTTCCTGACGTTGCGACCATTTAACCCTATCCTTGCCTTCGATGCCCTCAAAAAACAGCTTGGCATAATAAGTAGCATAGCTTTCTTGTAGCCAAGTATCGCCACCCCCTCTTGCTGTTATTAAATCGCCAAACCATTGATGGGTTAGCTCATGACAATTTACTCCCACATAATTTCTATCTAAAAATCCACGGCTATCTACATTAAAAAAATCACCAAAAATAGTGGCGGTTGTGTTTTCCATGGCTCCGTACATAAAATCCTGAACCATCACTTGCGAGTATCCTTCCCATGGATAGGCTACGCCAGTTTCCTCTTCTAAAAATTCAATCATTTTTTCGGTATGAATACTTGTTGATTCAACTTTCTCAGGTGATTCGGGATAATACCAAAATGCAACTGGCACTCCCGTTTTTGTCTTTGTTTTTTTAATGGCATATTTATCAATCGCAAGCATTAATAAATAGCCCGCATGTGGTTTACCCATTGCATAATGCCAAGTTTTGGTTCCATTGCTATTTGCATTTACGCTTTTTAAAGCTCCATTTGATAATACGCTGTACTCTTTATCAAAACGCACCACAGTTTCTGTTGTGA
>CANMPY010000013.1 GCA_947499775.1 Bacteroidota bacterium
TTATCGTCAATATGCAAAAAACCACCTCCTATTAAATAATTCCTCAGATTGCTCGATTCTTGATCGTTGAACAAAAATGTGCCATGCCCTGTCATAAAAACATATGGTGTATTAAAAATTTCTTTGCTTGAAGGTTCTACAGTAAGTTCATTTCGATCAATGGAGGTAGATAACTGTTGATTACAGAAGGAAATTAAATTAGGGAGAGCAGTTCTTGCGGCATACCAATCGCCTCCTCCAGCGTATTTCAGTCGTGCAATTTTAAGTGGGCTCTCCTGTGCATAGCTACAGCAAACACATAAATATACTAAACCAAAAAATAGATTTCTCACCCTTAAATTTCAGTGCAAAAATATTAAAAATATTGAGCATTATTACTTGCCTTTTGTTACAATAGATTAGTTCGAAGAAAACCATAGTACACTATTGCTAATTATCCTATACCTCCCAATATTTCGGTTTAAGATTAATGAAAATTTAGTGTGTGGTTAATCTGCGCACAATCATTTAACATACAATAGCCATTCCTCAACATTTTTTCGCATTTTTGCAGTCTCGTAATAATTTTAATAAACTATGGCCGAATTTCAATTAGTGATGCCCAAAATGGGGGAAAGTATTGCCGAAGCAACTATAATTCGTTGGCTGAAGAATGAAGGAGAAAAAATTGAAGCAGAAGATGCCCTATTAGAAATTGCCACCGATAAGGTGGATAGTGAAGTTCCCACTCCAAAAGGTGGAATTTTAGGCAAAAAACTGTTTAAGGATGGTGATGTTGTAAAAATTGGTGAGGTCGTTGCCATTATTTATACTGAAGAACAATCTGTAATCCAAGAATCAAAACCTGCCGTGATTGAGACCCCTTCTCAACTTAAAGAGGTAAGTACTGAGGTAACCCATAGCACTGTGCAAACGGATTCGTCAGAATTAGGAGTTAAAACTTCTGACAATACGTTTTATTCTCCTTTAGTTTTAAGCATAGCCAAAGAAGAGGGTATTGGTATGGTAGAATTAGAATCTATATACGGAACTGGCAAAGACAATAGAGTGACCAAACGTGATATATTGGAATTTATTGAAACTAAAAAATCGCGTATTTCAACCACGCCAACGCAAGCTGAAATTAAGCCTATAGTAGTAGAAACTGCCCATGTTATTACAAATAAACCAATTGAAATAATTAGTTCAGGAGGCGATGAAATTATAGAGATGGATCGTATGCGAAAACTAATAGCTAATCATATGGTTATGAGTGTCCAAACATCTCCACATGTAACTTCATTTGTTGAAGCAGATGTTACTAATTTAGTACTATGGAGGAACAAAATGAAGGATGTTTTCAAAAAACGGGAAGGTGAGAACTTGACGTTTACTCCACTTTTTATAAATGCAGTTGTAAAAGCCATTAAAGATTTTCCGATGATTAACATTTCGCTTGATGGCGATAAGATAATTAAACGAAAAGCTATAAATATTGGAATGGCAGCGGCATTGCCAAGCGGCAATTTAATTGTACCAGTTATTAAAAACGCCGATACAAAGAGTCTGTATGGTTTGGCCAAAGAAGTGAATCAGCTAGCAAATAAAGCACGTACAAATAAATTGTTACCCGACGATATTCAAGGCGGAACCTATACGTTAACCAATGTTGGAACTTTTGGGAATATTTCGGGCACGCCAATTATTAACCAACCCCAAGTAGCCATTTTAGCCACAGGATTAATTCAGAAAAAACCAGCAGTGCTAGAAACAGAATTTGGAGATGTAATAGCAATACGTCACATGATGTTTCTGAGCCATAGTTACGATCATCGCGTGGTTGATGGAGCCCTCGGAGGTGGATTTGTTAGACGGGTAGCCGATTATTTAGAAAACTGGGATTTAAAGACTGAGATTTAAAGACCTTTGCTCTGCAGAGCAAGATCGTATACCTTGTCTTTATTAACATATATCAATTACTTATTTCCAAATACAAGTCCTCTACTTTTTTTCGAGCCCAAGGTGTTTTGCGCAAAAAAGTCAAACTTGATTTTATGCTTGGATTTTCATTAAAACACCTAATATCAATCCTTATCCCAAGCTGCTCCCATCCATAATACTCAACTAAATGGGTAAGGATAGCCTCAAGAGTTAATCCATGAAGCGGGTTATTTATTTGATTGATGTTCCTTTTTATCTCTTTTGCCATGCCTAAAACAAACTCTATCCTTTTATAAAACGTTTAATATACACTATCAGCTTGTTATGGCAAATTACCTATTTTTTGGCTATTATTTATAAACAATAATTTGAATCCTATTTACAATCCTTTACATTTGTCTTTACAATGTCAGTATATTCATCACTATGTGAAATAAATACTGTGTAGGTTATGAAAAAAAGTATTCAAAAAATCAGTGATATTAAAGGCTCTATGGCTTCAAAATCTGATATGAATAAAAATACAATTTCGCAGCTGGCCTCAGAATCTAATCATGGCACATTAGGAGATCAAACCCCATTTAATGTACTATCCGAAGATTCGAAGAAAAAACCCAAAGAATCGAAGGTAGCAAATCTATTTAAACGAATAGAAAGCGGCAGAAAATTCGCTTTGTAATTCGGCCTTTTTACGCATTATAAATTATTACATTCCTTTTTTACCTGATTCATGTCTCTATGAATCGAAATCCCTTTTTTACTTGGCATGAGGCATTAAATAAATGGCAGGCAAAAGCTTTAGGACGTGGTGAGTAAAATAATTTATCCTAAAGGGGGAATCCAGTTTAAAATAAATTTATTTGAATCGGTTTTGAAGCCTCATCTCCTTCGTTGTTCGATTTTTTTCGAGGTTCAACATCAAGGTCAATTGGAATTGAAATAGGTTCATCTTCTGCTTCTTCTAAATCAATCATTCCTACTTTCGCTCCTTTTTCAATGCTTTCTTCACGCGGCTCATCTAAAGGCTCATCCTCTGGTTCAATGGTTTCTAAGACAGATAATTCATCTTCGATTAAAATTGGCTCTGGCGTAATATCCTGGATGGATTTGAAGGTAGCATAAGTTAATTTATTTCCTAAGGTTTTCCATCCTTTAACGCCAATAAATTCGGTTATAGTGATCGTCTTTTCTTCTTTCTCCCCTTTTTTATTAACCGTTTTCAGAAGCAAAATGGGTTCTATTTTATCGGTTATATAGGTTAAGGTATTTCCTTTTCCTTCTTGGATAAAAATGAATTTTTTGCCTATGGTAGTGGTTTCAATTTTAAACCGTTTTACGTAATACTGCTTTTCATCGGCTACATAATGAATGCATGTTAATATTAGTTCTGGGTTATACTTTCTGATAATTTCAATATCTTTTGGCTCATAATGGTTTGTAAGCTCAAAATCGGTCATACCATAACTCCCATCCTTATAAATTACCAAAATTTTATCTTCATTATCAAATCGTCCGAGGGCCTCGCCCCTTCCATCTGAATTTAATCGACCGATTGCCGGTTCGAAATAAATAGCTCTCCCCCCTATTGTACTTCGTCCTTTTTCTTTTAGCGTTACTTTCCTAACCTGAAATTTACTCAAGGTATTTCCAATGCTGTTCCGATTTTTGATGGCCAAATCTGCAAAATTATAGTCAAACACTTTTATTCGTGCCTTACTCATATTGCTAAGCTGTACATTAATTATTTCGGCTTCACCGTTTGGATTGGCTGAAAAATACAACAATTTAGACCCTAATTTTCCTTGTGTTATATCGTATTCCTTATCACGAGTAACGCCTGTAATGGTAAAACGTTTTACAAAATACTTTCTGCTTAGTCCCTCCAAATACACCACATTGTATACTTTTCTATCGTCGTTTTTGCGAAACACATCCACATGAATAAGGTTTTTGCCAAAAAACGCCTTGTCGGCTACCTTGCTTATCGTATATTTTCCGTCCTCTTGTATGGCTATAATGTCATCCAAATCAGAACAATCACAGAAATATTGATCTTTCTTAAGTCCATAACCCACAAACCCCTCTTCTAAATTAGCATATAATTTTTGATTGGCTACTGCCACCACGTTTGCTTCTATGCTATCAAATTGTCTAATTTCAGTTTTGCGTTCCTTTCCTTTTCCAAATTGTTTAAGTAAAGCTTCAAAATAGCGAATTGCAAATCGAACGAGGTTATCTAAATGATTATTAACTTCATCTAGCTCAGTTTCTATGCCTTTCATATACTCGTCGGCTTTAAAGGCATCAAATTTCGAAATACGTTTAATGCGTATTTCAGTAAGTTTGGCTATATCATCATGGGTAACATCTCGCCTAAAACTTGACATAAATGGCACTAAGCCATTCTCGATGGTGTTAATGATTTCGTCCCAAGTTTCACATTCTTCAATGTTTCTATAAATTCTATTTTCTATGAATATTTTTTCAAGACTACTAAAATGCCATTTTTCTTCCAGTTCACTTCGGCGTATCTCAAGTTCGAGCTTTAGCAAGGCAACAGCCGAATCTGTACAATTTTTCAGAATGTCATTAACATCCATAAAATGTGGCTTATCGCCAAAAATTACACACGCATTTGGCGAAATACTTGCCTCACAATCGGTAAAAGCATAAAGCGCATCAATGGTTTTGTCGGTTGAAATACCAGGAGCTAATTGAATTTCTATCTCTAAATCTCTGGCCGTATTATCAATAACTTTTTTAATCTTTATTTTCCCTTTTTCATTGGCTTTAATAATAGAATCGATAATGCTTCCTGTAGTGTTGCCAAAAGGTATTTCTTTTATTATCAGGGTTTTTTTATCCTTTTCTTCAATTCTTGCCCTTACCCGTATTCGCCCTCCTCTTTTACCTCCATTATAATTGCTAAAATCAGCCAATCCTCCAGTTGGAAAATCGGGCATAATGTTAGTTTTTTTTTCATTTAATATAGCAATGGAGGCTTCAATTAGTTCATTAAAATTGTGAGGTAGAATTTTTGTACTAAGTCCTACGGCAATCCCTTCAACCCCTTGTGCTAAGAGAAGCGGAAATTTCATCGGAAGCGTTATTGGTTCTCTATTTCGCCCATCATAACTGCGCTGCCATTGGGTAGTTTTAGGATTAAAGGCTATTTGCAAAGCAAATTTTGACAATCGTGCCTCTATGTAACGAGGTGCTGCCGCACGATCTCCCGTTCGTATATCGCCCCAGTTACCCTGCATGTCTATTAACAATTCCTTTTGTCCAATATTTACAAAGGCATCGCCAATAGCCGCATCGCCATGGGGGTGATATTTCATGGTATTCCCTATCACATTGGCCACTTTGTTATAGCGGCCATCTTCCATTTCCCACATACTGTGCAAAATCCTTCTCTGCACAGGTTTCAAACCATCTTCTAATGCCGGAACGGCCCTTTCGAGAATTACATAGGAAGCATAATCCAAAAACCAATTTTGGTACATTCCAGCCACAGGAATAACCTTTGGGTCTTCATGACTTATGTCTTCGTTTGTATTTTCTATAGGTAAGTCCTCTTCCATTCTTTATTCTTTTTTTAGTACAGAGATTTAAATGTTTTTTAGCTATTTTTTTATTAAAAAATCTCTGTATTCATAAACGCTTTATTTATGGCTCCATACTCACAATCTCGGCATTATTTTCAACAGGCACATAATCTGTATCTACTTCAACCACCAAATTATTAATAATAAATTCCTGACGTTCAGGCGTATTTTTTCCCATATAATAATCTAAAATTTTCTCAATTGAAATTTCCTGAGTTACAATAACAGGCTCTAAGCGTATATCTTCCCCAATAAACAATCCAAATTCATCTGGACTTATTTCACCTAATCCCTTGAATCGCGTTATTTCTACTTTATCTTTTAATTTTTTTATGGCTGCTTGTTTTTCAGACTCACTATAACAATAGATCGTTTTTTGCTTATTTCTCACCCTAAACAAAGGCGTATCTAAAATATACAAATGGCCATTGCGAACTAAATCGGGAAAAAATTGGAGAAAAAATGTCATCAATAATAATCGAATGTGCATTCCGTCAACATCGGCATCTGTAGCTACCACAATATTGTTGTAACGCAAATTTTCTATACCATCCTCAATATCTAATGCATGCTGCAATAAATTGAATTCCTCATTTTCATAAACTACTTTTTTTGTTAACCCATAACAATTCAGTGGTTTTCCACGCAAACTAAACACCGCTTGTAAATCAACATTGCGCGATTTAGTTATGCTTCCACTTGCCGAATCGCCCTCGGTTATGAACAAGGTTGTATTATACCTTGTCTCATCCTTTTCATCGGTAAAATGAGTTCTACAATCTCTTAATTTTTTATTGTGTAGATTAGCCTTTTTGGCCCGCTCGTTTGCCAATTTACGAACTCCTGCCATTTCTTTACGCTCCTTTTCACTTCGTGATATTCGTTTGAGCAAGGCTTCGGCTATCTTAGTATTTTTATGAAGGTAATCGTCTAGATTTTTTTTAATAAAATCATAAATAAATGCTTTTACGCTTGGCCCATTGGGTCCCATATCTGCACTTCCAAGCTTAGTTTTAGTTTGTGATTCAAAAACAGGTTCTTGAACCCTAACACTTAGTGCTGCCGAAATGCATAAACGAATATCACTTGCATCAAAATCCTTCTTATAAAATTCACGAATGGTTTTTACAAAGGCTTCTTTGAACGCTTGCAAATGGGTTCCTCCTTGTGTTGTATTTTGACCGTTTACAAAGGTGTGATAGTCTTCGCCATAATGATTATCGTGTGTAAAGGCCAATTCAATATCGTCACCCATTAAATGAACAATCGGATAGTTGAGTTCATCTTCATTGGTTTTGCGCCTTAATAAATCTAATAAACCATTCTTTGATAAAAATTTATTTCCGTTGTAATTAAGAGAAAGGCCCGAATTGAGGTAAGCATAATTCCAAAGTTGGTTATCGATAAATTCATTGATATAGCGATAATGTTTAAAAATGAAATCGTCGGCTATAAATTCAATGAGCGTGCCATTAGGTTTATCCGTTTCAATATCTTGCTCCGAGGTTAAAATTCCTTTTTCAAACTCTGCTAATTTGCTTTTCCCTTCTCTAAAAGATTGAACTTTAAAATAACTGGATAATGCATTTACAGCCTTGGTTCCTACTCCATTTAACCCAACCGATTTTTGAAATGCTTTAGAATCATATTTTCCTCCTGTATTTATTTTCGAAACACATTCTAGAACTTTTCCTAAAGGAATGCCTCTGCCATAATCACGAATAATTGCCTTGCCAGCTTCAATTTTAATATCAATATTTTTGCCATGCCCCATCACATGCTCATCAATGCAATTATCTATCACCTCTTTAAGCAACACATATATCCCATCGTCAGCAGATGATCCGTTACCCAACTTTCCAATATACATTCCCGGCCTTAAACGGATATGCTCTTTCCAGTCTAATGACTTAATACTGTCTTCGTCATATCTTACTTCTGTTGCCAAATGAATTATTAATAAGTTAAAATGCGAAATTAAATCCCTATCCGATTTTTGTAATCAAAAGATATAAACAAAAGCTATACAATTAGTCTGTAATTGGACACGGAAATCATACAAGTTCAACCCAATAATAAAAATAACTTGACTAACTTCAAATGTTTAATAAAATCTTAAATCTTAATTTATCAATCTATTCATATTAATGAAACACTTCAGTTATAATAAATAATGATGAAAATCATATTCACATCCAAAATTTTAAACAGTCGTGTTTCTTAAAGTTATAAAGGATTTATTACCATTACGACGTACTCTAACAAAATTACCCACATTGCATAATGATATAAATATTACAATGTTATGTATAATTATCGTTAATTTGCACCGCTTAATATTAGAAAAAAATGAAAATAAAATCACTTTTACTCCTTGCCATTATTTCACTAACCTATTCAGCCAATGCTGCTAAATGGTATGTAAATGTAAATACTGGTGCTGACAGTTTAGATGGCAGTTCTCCGTTTTACACCTTAGGGTTGATCGGCCCAAAGAAAACCATTGCAAATGCATTTCTTTTTGCAGGATACTCCGATACAATTTATATATCGGAAGGCTTATATGAAGAAAGGCTTTTTTTAGACAAGCCTATTGTATTGTTAGGCAATAATTGGGGAATAAACCCACTAACCCAAACGCGAAATTCAGAAACCATTATTGTCCCTCCATTTTTGGCTACTGGTTTCGATATTGCAGGCAATTCGGCTATCGAAATAGCTTCGTGCTGTGTTGAAATTAACGGTATTATGATAAAAGGTGATAATCCAAATATTATAAGTCCACTAACCAAATATAATAAGGAATATGAAGTTGGTTATGGCATTGGTGTCCAGGGCGCATATACCGATTTATATTTCAACAATTTGATTATTAATAATTTTGTATATGCAGGAATCCGATTAGCTAGTGGTAGTTTCCCTACACTTTCGAATAAAATAGAAAGCAGCAAAATTAGTATTGGTGAGCAAAATTCGCATGGCATTATTTTAGATGAAAACTTTTATAGTGATATAACGTTTGTTACCATCGATTCGGTAGGCAAAGGCTTATCGTTTAATAATTTCTCGGCTAAGAATAGTAAGAATTTTACATTCTCATACATAAACATTACTGCCGAAAGCAATGGAATAACACTTAACAACTTCTCGGGTTCAACCGATTCGTTAAAATTTGAATACAATATATTTAATCCATCAGATGCTATCAATAATTTTGTAGGTTTTACTTTAATAGACTTATATTCAGATGGATATTCAGATATTTCTAATTTTATAAGCAATTATGCTTATACCGGATTATCGGTTCGCAATGTATCAGCCTCTTATTTACTGAACTTTGCAAGCAATTCGTTTAATTATGGAAAAATTGGCGTAAATATTGAACAATCTACCATGACTCCTAATGTAAACCTTAACCTTTTAAGTTCAAATTTTAATAACTTAGATAGCGCTGCCATTATGGTATTGGCAGAAGGAGGGAAATTAACACTTGGATTAACTGACATAAGCATAAATAAATCAGCTCAAGCCATTATCTTAAAAGGTAATGCTGATATAGCGCTAACGAATACTCAATTTGATCAAATTTACGGATATTACCTTTTTCTAGACTCAATAAACGGCTTAAAACCAACTGCCAAAATTGATGCTACAACCTGTTTTTACGAAGGTACAATAGGCGCTTCCTTAAACAGAAATGAAGCTTTCATGGTAGAAAATAAAATTCGTCATTTTATGGATAAACCTAATTTAGCTTGGGTGTTATTTAAAAACAAAAACCTTTACGTAAGCATGAACGATGGTAATGATTTTGTAAATAGAGCCCTAAGTATTGCTAGCAATACATGGAATATTTATTTGGATAGCATGAACAGCACCGAAAATGTAATTATGGACAAAACCATACATTTATATCCTCATCCTGCTACAGCTATTGGTAATCTTAAAATGCAAAGCAATAACGAAACCTTGTTCATTCATGGAAAACTTAGCCTTTTGAATGGTTTAGATTTAGTTAAGGGAATGATCGTTACTACACCTTCTGATACCCTTGTTGTATATAGAAGCAATGCAAATGATTTATTAAGTTCGGGTAACACATTAAGTTTTGTAAACGGAACCCTGTATGTGAAGTATATTAACTTTCCAAACAATTATCCAATAATTGATACTATACCTATAGGCCTTGGAAATGAATTTAGACCAATTTATGTAAATGCGCTATGGCCTGCAGGATTAAGCAAAGCCGATATTGGTTTTAAATCTTTTTTAGGAAAAGCCCCAATTGCTAATCTTCCTGCCAACATTACGCATATTTCAGACAGACGCTACTGGCAAATTACAAACCCATTAAATCAATCCGGATTTTCATTTAGTAATGTAGGATTCAGCTATAATACTGTCATCACAAATGATTTAGTAAATGACCCCTCCAATTTAAGAGTGGTATATCAGGATGCAACTACTGCCTACAATATTGGAGGCTCAGGCACTGCTCCATTTATTGGTTCTATTTTAAGCGCAACAGGTTCTACTAATTATGGATATTACACTGCCGGCAACGCTACTGGTGGAAACAATACCTTGTCGCCTATTAATCCAGTTGCACTTTTAAACGTTACGGGACATTGTGCAAACGACTCTATTATATTCTCGGCAAATAACTCACGTTCCGATTCAGCTATTGTTGTTTGGGAATGGGCTGTTACAGGACCTTCAACCGTTTTGACACCTGAAAATGCAGAAACCATAAAAAAATCAATACCTACAACAGGTACATATATGGTTACTTTAATAATTACAAATAAAGATGGGTATAAAGATACCGTATCATCTTCGTTTATTATTGATGGCTTACCAACAATAAGTTACACCTCTGTATCACCTTGTTTCCCTTTACCAATTGATGTTAAAAGCACATCTACTCTGCCTCCTTTTACAACATTGGCAGCTACTGAATGGAAAATAAATGCCAATTATTTCACAACCCCAAATCTTAATTTCACCCCTACTATTTCAGGTATTCAAGTAGGTTATTTAAAATTAACCTTAAACACAGGTTGTTCAGATACATTGCCTATTTCAGTTTTATCGCCTATTAAACCAACTATTACTTTTATTCCTAATGGAATAGTAAATATATGTGCAGGAGATAGCGTTAAAATAAAAGTTAACAAATCAGCTGGAAATGTAGTTTGGAGCGATGGCTTGGCACACGACTCATTACTATTAAAAACAGTAACTTTTAATAAAGCTACCATTTTTAGCTCTCCACAGTGTTTTGTGTCCGATAGCGTTAGCAGTAATCTTTTAGCTCTTCCAACTGTAAATGCAGGACGAGATACTACTGTACTTCCAGGTAAATTAGTTAACTTTAAAGGAGTTTCAAATTCAATGGTTGAGTGGATGCCAGATACTTGGCTTAACGACGCTACTATTCTAAATCCAACATCAAGACCTTTGTCGTCAACAACATATACTTTACGAGCTTATACCGTAGATGGTTGTGAAGCAACCGATATAGTGACAGTTAATGTAGATTCTGAAAACACAACCAATATTCCAAACCTACTTACACCAAATGGCGATGCACATAACGATGTGTGGGAATTAAGTAACTTTCCACCAACCGATAAACTTTCAATACTAATATTTACACGTGAAGGTCAATTGGTTTATGAAAACGAATCGTACAAAAATAATTGGAATGGACAGCGCAATAACGAAGCATTACCTGACGGTTATTATCCATTTGTAGTTGAAAACAAAACCACAAAAAAAGTTTATACTGGTATTTTAAATATTTTAAACTAAACCCATGAACTCAATAAATAACCTTAACACAAAACACATAATCATGAACTCTATAATTCGTAAATCATTCTTTATAATACTTAGCAGTTTAATGCTTACTGCAAATGCACAGCAAACGCCATTATTTGGATTCAATTCTCAACTCTTGAATGTATCTAATCCATCGATGACGCGTACTGCTTCGCCATTAAATGTAACCTTAGCCGGACGAAAATATTGGACAGGCATTCAAGGTAGCCCAGAAGCCTTTATTGGTTCATTCTCCATTTCGCCTACTACACAAAAATCAGCATTTGGAGGTTTCTTATGGGCCGAAAATGCACCAATGATAAGCAAGCAAGTGTATGGCTTAAATTATGCCTATGCACTAAAGAACATGGATGAAAACAACAACTTAAGGTTTGGTGCTGGTTTAGATTTTATTTCGGTAAGTTCAAACACTGCCTCCATTATTGCCAATGATTACAACGACCCCTATTATACTGCTTTATTTAATAACAATAAGTCGTCGGTTGATTTTAGAACTGGCGCAACATGGAATAATGACGTACTTGAGATAGGTGTAGCGGTTCAACAATTAATTCAAAGTAAAAATTTAATAGGTGAGACAGTAAAGGAGGAACTTGAATTTAATAATGCAAGGTTAATCAACGGACATATTAAATATACCATCCAAACAGATGAGGATATGTTTATTACACCTTTAGTTTTTTGGCAGGTTCAAAATTCACTACCAGCAAGAGTTGATATTAATTTACTGGCCGAAAAAACGGGTAAACTATGGGGTGGTGCATGGTACCGACCAAAAGCAGCTGCAGGATTTATGGCTGGTGTTTGGGCTGTTCAAGATGTAAAAATTGGATATATGTACGAAAAAACATTTTTAAGAAAAATGTCGAGTGCTGGAAATTCTCATGAACTGGTAATAAGCTATACGCCAAAAATAGGATCAAAGGATAAAATAAATCCAGAAAAATATGAAAAACCAGCTCCTCAAATAGTTCGAATTAAAGATACCATTGTTATTGTAAAAGAAACTCGAATAATCGAAAAACCTAAAGCCGCTGTAGTGGCCCCAAAAGAAGAGAAAAAGGTAGCAGCAGCTGTACCTGGAGCACCGGGTAAATTTAATGTTGTTTCGGGCTTATTTTCTGTTGAAGCAAATGGCAAAAAATTTGCCGCAAAACTTCAAGCCGAAGGATATAAAGCTACTTTATTGAAAAATCCATCAAGTAACCAATTCTACGTATCTGTAGGAAATTTCAATACCCTAGAAGAAGCTCATAAATTTATGACTGCAAAACCAAATCCTAAATTTACATTCTGGGTTAAAAAAATGAAATAGCAAAACACTAATAAAATAATGCATAAAAAAAACACCATCTAAACTAGATGGTGTTTTTTTTATTCCTAAATATACTAGTAAAAGCCTTCAGTACCAATATAACGGAATGCCGTTTCTTTTGGATGAATGCACATTACTGGAACTTTATTTACTCTGTTTACAATTTGTTGAGCTTCAGAGCCAAAGATGAATTCAGAGAATCCTTTTTCTTGGTGTGTCATTATTAAGATTAGATCTGCATTTATTTCATCGGCATATTTCAAAGTATCTACGCCTAAATGTCCTGGAAATCTATCCTCATCTAATTCAAAAATAATGGCTTTAACTCCATTTTGCTCTAAAATATTTTTAACTTGATAAATGGTAGCCCTAATTTTGTTTCTTAAAAACTCATCATCTTCCACTTCCGAAATAATATGAACTTCTGAATTGTATTTTTTTGCAATATGAATAGCCCAAGTTACCTTTTGTTTCGATTCTTTTGAAAGGTCAATAGGCAATACTAATTTTTCGTATCTCCCTTTTTTTGGAAACTCGTTCACAATAATAACCGGTACGTTGGCGTAGCTCATTACCCTCGACGATGTGCTTCCGATAATCTGCTCGATTCCTTCGGCACCTTTAGTTCCCATAATAATGCTATCGCAACCCATTTTTTCAGAAATTTCGACAATGGCCTTATAAACTTTCCCTTCATGAATTAAGAAATCAATTTTCAATTTTGGATGTTTCACCAAAACTTCATTTTTAAGTTCTTTCATTTTTTGCTCAATTCCTATTCGCATCATTTCGTTGCGATTTTGGTTTCCACCAAAGAGATGAGAGAGGTAACTTTCTTCTAAAATGTGAACCATTACAATGTCATTACCGAATATTTCGGCATGATCGGCGGCATGCATAAGCGCATTTTGCGAAGTAGATGAAAAATCAATAGGTACAATAATGGCACGATCGTTTGAAATAATATTATTCATAGCAAATTTATTTTATACGCCGGCAAAGTTAATAGAAATTGATTAACAATATTTTAAGAAAAATAAATGCCCGATACTTTCTAAAATAAGGTTAGCAAATTAACATGTGTTGATATTTACTGATATTAATTTAAGTGCCTTAACTTGCCAAACTTTACCTTTGGAGAATAGATTATGGGCGAGATGGATGAATTTATTAAACAACTAAACGAACCACAGAAACAGGCTGTTCTGCAAACCGAAGGACCAGTTATGATTATAGCTGGAGCGGGTTCGGGCAAAACAAGAGTGCTTACGTATCGTATAGCCAATTTAATTCACAAGGGGATAGATCCATTTAAAATTATTGCTCTAACATTTACCAATAAAGCAGCTAAAGAAATGCGTAACCGTATAGAAACGGTTGTAGGCAATGAAGCAAAAAACCTTTGGATGGGAACATTCCACAGTATTTTTGCAAAAATATTGCGCATAGAGGCCGACCGATTAGGCTATCCCTCCCACTTTACAATTTACGATTCCGAAGACTCAAAAAGTGTAATAAAAGGAATTTTAAAGGAAATGCAAATTGACGATAAAATTTACAAACCCGGTATGATTTTAAGTCGTATTTCGAATGCCAAAAATAATTTAATCACCGCGAGTATGTACCAAACTGACGAGGAGGTAAATGCTTATGATAATTCAACAGGCCGCCCAGAGTTAGGCAAAATTTACAAATCCTATGAAGAAAAATGCTTCAAATCGGGAGCTATGGATTTTGATGACTTATTGCTAAAAACGTTTCAGTTATTGAATAAATTTCCCGATGTGCTTAATAAATACCAGCATAAGTTTCAATATATGATGGTGGATGAGTATCAGGATACGAATCATTGCCAATTCATGATTATTAAGAAATTGGCTGCTGTATATCAAAATATTTGCGTGGTGGGCGACGATGCACAAAGCATTTATTCATTTAGGGGCGCTACAATCAA
>CANMPY010000014.1 GCA_947499775.1 Bacteroidota bacterium
TGCAATTAATTGATTAGTAATTTTTTAAAGGATAATTTTCAAAAAACGGCAGGAATGATTTTTTTGAGAAAATCCTATGGTTTTAGAAAGTTTTTGGAGAAAATTAAGGTTTTATAGAACAATATCATCAGAACCTCTACAAAATTCAGGTTTCTAAACTATAATTTTATTGTTTTTTTGATGGGCCGCGATTGTTTTTTGGTTTCATCACTCGCTTAAATTGTACCGTTTTTGGAAAAACTTGCAAAATTATGAAGCTTTGCTTTCTATACATAGATTTCTCGATCCACTCAGAATGACAAGGGAAAGATTTCTCGATCCACTCGGAATGACAAGGGAAAGATTTCTCGCTCCACTCGGAATGACAAGGGAAAGATTCCTCGCTCCACTCGGAATGACAAATGAACTATCAATGAATGCGATAGCTATATTTTCGGCCATCAACAGGATCGTGTATTCTTTTAATATAATTGGGACGAACCTGGTTAATATCCTTTAAAAGTCGAAAGCGCTTCATTCGTTTTGAGCCGAGTTCCATGTGATGAATGCCAAGCAATTCATCCAAAAAATCAGCCGTTACGTTTTTGCCTTTGTATTTGCTCATGGCATCAAAATGATGGCCTAAGAGTTTTTCGAGATGGGTTCGGGCGGTTTCTCTTCTTCGTTTATACATGCCGAAACCGAAATAAATCAAGCCCAAGGCAGCTAATCCACCGCCTACAATTCCCACAAACGAACTTAGCCGCGAAAGATTATTTTCTCGCTTGTCTACAAAAAGTGGGGTAGCATGTAGCATAATTTTACCAAGACTAATTTTAATTGATTCATACTTATCATCGCTCGAGCCCGACATATTCATAATGAGGGTATCAGGGGGTATAAACCCAACGCATTTGATATGACCACGCAAGCCTTGGGGGTGCAGCAAAAATTTAGCAGCCTTACCCTCTGTATTAACCACCATGCCCCACAATGCAGAATGGTAGAATGTATAGGCCCCAACACTCGCATTTTTTAGCATTTCTTGGCCTTGTATTTCTTCAAATTCAGAATTCATTTTTAGAGGTAATTCTTCCCAAACAAAATTCTTAAGGTTTAGTTTATACACGCGCTGGTCGATAATGTTGGCATACACTCCATTGCCGTTTTTAAAATTATATCCGGTACATATATAATCTTTGTTTTGGTATATAAGCGAATTGATAAATGCAAGAGCGGTTCCCGTGGTTTTGCGTATTTCCCATTCCTTTGAATCAACCGAAAAGTATTGCAAATTAGCATGTGTATTAAACATACCATATCCTCCCAAAAGGTACAAAACGGAATTGTATGCAAAAAAATGCCGGTAAAACGTTGATCCATGAAAAACACTTTTATCTAAACGAATGGCATTGCCCTTTTTTATTAAAAAAACCATATTGGTTCCTTCTACATTAAAAAAAGTATCGGCCCCTATGGTGGCAAAACACTGCGATCCCAACCGAATAAAATCTTCTGAAAATCCCGGACTAATTTTGCTGGTGTGTTTTTTTATTTCAGTTATTTGGCTTGGGTTTAGCAGATGCGCATGTATCTGCCATCCGCACATACAAAGACTAAGAACAAATAGGATTTTTTTTAACCCTTGAACCTTAAATAGTAAACGGTTGGGTTGCGATTGAATACTTAGTTTTTGTTGTGTATACATACCTTTTTTGCAAATCACTAGACTACAAAAATATTCTTTTTAAGTATTTGTCCAAATTTTTTAAAAAGGTTTTGTTTGCTATACCAAAAAACGATGGGGTTAAAAAAATAAAAGAAAGGATGAAAGCTTTTACCCTTCCTCTTAGCCATAAAAGCCGATCAGTATTATGGCATCAATCTTCCGTACATACGGGGAAAGGGAATGCTTTCGCGTACATGTTTGAGCTTGCACACCCACGTTACCAAGCGTTCCAATCCAAGTCCAAAGCCGGCATGGGGCACAGAGCCATATCGGCGCAAATCAAGATACCATTCGAATGATTCCATAGGAAGGTCGTGCTCTTTTATTTTTTCAATCAATAAGTTCTCATCGGTTTCCCGCTCGCCTCCACCTACTATTTCGCCATATCCTTCAGGGGCTAAAACATCTACTCCACGGGCAAAACGGCTGTCGTTTGGATTGCGTTTTAAATAAAATGCTTTTACGGCATGGGGCCAATCATACACCATGATAGGTGTTTTAAAAAGGCGGGTTATTACCGTTTCGTCGCTTCCTCCAAAGTCGTTTCCATATTCAAAATTCTTAGCGGAGCTAATCCATTGGGGGATATTGCGCAAATCTTCCTCTATATCTTTTGCTTCGTTTTTTAATTGGCCAATTTTAGTTTGGTTAAAATTAATTTCCCCTTTTTTCATTCCGGGTGTCTTTAGCTTTTGCTCCCGTTCGGCTATTTCAGTATTTATTTCTGAAAGGCGATTTTCGGTAGTAGCCATTAAATCTTCTAATGATTTAATGCTGTTTTGGCCATCCACATCCTGTTCGCCTTTTATAATTCGTACAGCTTCATCATAGGTTAAGCGGGGAAACTTTCCAAGGCTGCTTTCAAGCATTTGGGTATCGCGGCCAATGATTTGAAGTTCAGATTGGCAATTTTTTAAAACATCCTGCAGAACATATTGAAGAAAATTTTCAATCAAATCCATGTTATCAAAAATATCATGGAAGGCCATTTCAGGCTCAATCATCCAAAATTCGGATAAATGGCGTCGGGTTTTTGATTTCTCGGCTCTAAACGTTGGACCAAAAGTGTATATTTTTCCCATGGCCATCGCCATGGCTTCGCCATACAATTGGCCCGATTGCGAAAGGTATGCCTTATCGCCATAGTAGTCGGTTTCAAATAAATTGCTGGTTCCTTCGCATGCATTTCCGGTAAAAATAGGTGCATCCATTTGTACAAACCCTTCGTTTTGAAAAAATGAATGAATTGAAAAGGTAATTTGGTTTCTGATTTTCATTATGGCCCATTGACGGTTGCTGCGCAGCCATAGATGCCGCTGATCCATTAAAAATTCAATGCCATGTTCCTTTTTTGCAATGGGATAATCTTTAACATTTTGTAAAACGTCTAATTCCGATATATGCAATTCGTACCCTCCAATTTGGCGTTCATCTAATACCACTTTTCCTTTCACAATTATTGAACTTTCTAAACCTAAACTTACGGCCGCATTGAATTTTTCTTCTCCTATCAATTTTATATCGCCAATGCATTGGCATTGACCACTTCCATCTCGTAAAATAATAAAGACCAAATCTTTTCCATCGCGGCGATTTGCAACCCATCCTTTTAAGGTTACTTCCTTTTCAACAAATTTTGATAAATCTTTAATCAGCATTTTAGTTATGTGAATTTAATAGTATAATTTTGACAAAATTAAGTTTAATTTTCTATTGATTGTAGTCTCCAAGCGATGTTAAGGCAAAATTTTAGTCAAAAATTACAGCAAAAACTCTCACCCCAGCAACTGATGTACGTAAAGTTGTTGGAGATGAATACGCTAAATTTTGAGCAGCGCCTTGAGGAAGAACTTATTGAAAATCCTGCGCTCGAATCGGGCAAAGATGAAGATGATTTTTTAACTGAATTTAATGAAGATAGCTACACAACTGTAGACACTACAAGTGGAGAAAGTGAAGTGTTGCCGACCTCAGATTTTGAAGACAATGATTTTGAGCCAGTTGACAAAGGAACCGAAAGTGTTGATTCCTTAGAATACAACGACGATGATGGCGGTGATTTTAGATTGAATGAAGATTATAATCCTGATCAGGACGAAAAAACATATCCAACAGTAACGGTTCAAACTAGTTTTAGGGAAAATTTATTGGAGCAAGTTCATGCTGTTTTAGAAACGGAGAAGGAAGAAAAAATAGCAGAACAAATAATTGGTTCATTAGATGATGATGGATATTTAAGACGCGAATTGCGTTCGATTGTAAATGATTTTTTATTCCAATATAACATTCAAACCTCAGAGGAGGAACTTACTAAAGTATTACTTACGATTCAAAAATTTGATCCCCCAGGAGTTGGGGCTCGAAATTTACAAGAATGCTTATTGATACAAATAAAACGTAAAGAGGAAAAGGGCAGAAATCCAATTATGGAGCTTGCTAAAATGGTTATTACAGAATGTATGAACGATTTTTTAAAACGACATTTTGAAAAAATAGCCCATAAATTGGATGTAACTACTGATTATTTAAAAGAAGCCGTTCAATTTATTACTAAATTAAATCCTAAACCGGCCTCGTCGGATGACGATTCTAAAAACGAAACCATTATTCCTGATTTTTTTGTCATCGAAAGTTATGGAGAATTGATGATTACATTAAATCAAGGAAACCAGCCTGACTTGAGAGTAAGTAGAGGTTTTGTCGACACCTTATCGCAATATGATAAACAAAACACAAAAAGTGCACCTCATAAGGAAGCACTTCAATTTGTAAAACAAAAAATTGATGGGGCTAAATGGTTCATTGATTCCGTACGACAAAGGCAAAATACCTTATTAAATACCATGAAAGTTATTGTAAACATTCAATCAGAGTTTTTTAGAACGGGAGATTCTGCCAAAATAAGGCCTATGAAATTGAAGGATGTGGCCAAAAAGATGATGATGGATATTTCAACGGTTTCGAGGGTTGCCTCGAGTAAATATGTACAAACCGATTATGGAATATTTTTATTAAAGTATTTCTTTTCGGAAGGAATTACAAACGAAGATGGGGAGGAAGTGACAACCAAAGAGGTAAAACGAATAATGGAAGCCGTCATAGAAGCAGAGGATAAATCAAACCCTATGAACGACGATGAACTTACCGAATTATTGAAAACAAAAGGATATACCATGGCTCGACGAACTGTGGCTAAATATCGTGAACAATTATTTATTCCTGTAGCGAGATTGCGAAAAGCGTTCTAGTTTTGCCACTATGTTAAAAATCTCAAATTTCATCTCAATTTTTTTCCATCCCCTGTTCATTGCTTTCTATAATTTTCTATTTTTTATATCTCTAATCGAGGCTCATGGCGCTGCATTGGGTTTTGTTATAACGTTGTTCTTTTTGGCTGGGGTAATGATCCCAGTTTTTTACACCTTTGCTATAGTTTATAACGAAAGAAAACAGTTTGAGTGGACACAGCTGTCGGATATGTCCATGCTATCGCGCAAAAAATTATTAGCGTATTCTATTATATATAATGTGATATTTCTGCTCTTTGTTATTAATCTGAACGAGGCATTTTTAGGCCAATATAAGCCCATGTTTGCCTCTGTATTAATGGGTTTTATATTTTTGATGATGATGGCGTTCGTCCTTTATTTGATGAAAATAGAAATAAGTTTACATGCATTAACTGTTGCTTTTTTTTGTGCCTTTTGTTTAATTTTTTCATGGAAAATACCTGGGATCGAAGGATTAGAAAATAAAAATAGTAACCTGTACTTGATTTTTGGAGGGATAAATTTTATGGTACTATTAGCTGTAGTATGGGCTAGATTGAAATTAAAAGCACATACCAACAAAGAAATTGTACTTGGAATATTAATTGGGATTTTTAGCCCTGTTTTACTTACTTTGCTCACCTATGGAATTTGAATCCTTACTTTACCAAAAGGAAAATAATATTCTCCGATTAACATTAAATCGACCTGAGGTTTATAACGCCCTAGACGATAAGTTAACCTATGAATTGCAGGATGCGTTTAAAGCCGCTGAAAAAGACAGGGATATTAGGGTTATTGTATTAACCGGAGCAGGAAAGGCGTTCTGTTCGGGCCAAGATCTAAAGGCCATTTCTGGAATTGAAAAACGATCATTTATTGATTCAATAAATAAAAGATACAATCCCATTATAAGGGCAATGCGCAACATTTCCAAACCTATAATTTGCAGGCTTAATGGTGTAGCGGCAGGAGCAGGGTGTTCTTTGGCTTTAGCTTGCGATTTTATTATAGCCTCCGAATCGGCAGTATTGGTTGAAGCATTTATTAATATTGGTTTGGTTTTAGATTCAGGATCTTCTTATTTTTTACCTCGCCTAGTTGGGAGTACGCGTGCCTTCGAAATAGCGACTATGGCACCCAAAATTTCAGGCCAACAAGCATTTGATTGGGGGATAGCTAATAGAGTATGTACACCTGAAACCTTAGATGAAACGGTTAATGAAATTGCAAATTATTATGCCAATGCACCAACAAAAGCTATTGGTTTAATGAAAAAAATGCTAAATAAATCAACGTCTTCCGAAATGGAAGTGGCATTGGAATATGAGGCGTATTGTCAGGAAATTGCAGGCAACACAGAAGATAATAAGGAGGGGGTAAGGTCGTTTATCGAAAAACGAAAACCAGAATTTAAGGGATTTTAATTTAAGAATAATTTTATACGCATAAAAATAGCCACCGAAATTTAATAAAATGAAACTAATATTTACCATAATCTTTGTATTCATCTCTTGCATGATTTATGCCCAACAACCATGTGGCACTTTTGAATATGAAAGTTATTTGGATGCAAAATTTAAAGGCTATTCAAATGCCTTAGATTTAACAAGGCAGCAATCAGCCAATGCTATGCATCAATTAAATAAAGCTGTAAATGATTCAATTTATCAAATTCCAGTAGTTTTTCATGTTGTATGGAGAGATGAGGTTCAAAACATAGATGATTCGTTAATTATTTCACAATTGCTCACCCTAAATGAATCATTTAATCATAGGCATAAGGATACAGGAAAAGTGCGTTCTATTTTTAAACCCGTTACTGGCGATGCGCGTATTGAGTTTTATTTGGCCAATAAGGATCCAATGGGCAAATCTTGCACCGGTATTAATCGTGTAAAAACAACCCGTTATGATTTTGGAGAGTCAACCAATTTATTTGCAGATGCTGTAAAATATACAACGGATAAGGGTGTAGATGCCTGGGATCCTGAAAAGTATTTAAATATTTGGGTGTGTAAGTTTACCTATAATGGAACATTAGCTGTTTCAGCTTATGCCTACCCTCCAGTAAATGCAAAGTTTTGGAATGCAACTTATTATAAATCCTTAGACCTACAGGGTGTGGTTGTAAATTATCAATTTGTTGGCAAGCAAAATCCGAACGATGTAACTCCAACGTCAATCCGTGAACGAACTTTGGTACACGAAGTGGGGCACTATTTAGGCTTACGTCATATTTGGGCCGACAAGTCTAATTGTACTGGCGAAGACGACGGATTTAAGGATACACCATTGTCAAGGTCGGCTACTACAAGTTTTAATATAACTAAAAACACATGTAATGAAGGGACAGGTGACAAAGTGGATATGATAGAAAATTATATGGATTATACGCCATATCCTTATACTATTATGTTTACCCAAATGCAAATTCAGCAGATGAGGTATAATTTGTTAAATTTACGATCAAAGGCATATCGCATAAAAACAGATTTGCCACCACCACCTGTATATACAAAGATTTCGGTGGCCCCTAATCCGATACAAGGAAATCTAAAAATAATATTTGATAAAGTAGGCGCCTATTCTATGAATGTAGTTGATATTATTGGACAACCAGTAGCTGAAGAACAATTTTCAATTGGCGATACTTTTGAATATAACAATCCTTTGCATGTTGCTTCGGGTATATATTATCTTAGCATTTTAAAAGATAATGAAGTAGTACTCAAACAAAAGATCCTAATTCAATAGAATGGTGTATTTATACACGCCTTTTTTGGGGAGTGTTCAAGAATACATACATCAAAAAAATAGTTTGTATTATGTTATAAGTAACTTATTAATAGTTATTTAATAAATTAAAGGGCACTTTAATTCTGTAATTTGCTTACTGCATTTTTTGTAATTAACACTCTTGTCATGGTGTTTAATATTACGTCTCCGTTTGAATGCCATACATTTGATAGAACGCACCCCTCTGATACACGGTTAGAGGGAGTTTTAGTTTTAAATGAATATGAAAATACGGCGCACATTTATTCTATTATTTTCAGTCTTGATTGGGTTAAATTTAATGGCTCAAGCCATTTTAAATGCACCATATTCTTTTGATGATTTCACTAAACAAAACCCCATAAATACAGTAGAAGAACTAAATGTTTCCAATAGCACTATAGGGTTTAGTTATGCATTGAATGAAAGGGATAATTTGAAATTCCCAAATGAAATTAAACCCAAAATTAATGCAGATTATGTTTCAAAGGATATTTTAGCCGATTCAATTAACTCTTCACTGAATAGCAGTCTTTATTCTTCGAAAAGCAAATCAACTACAGATTTGGAAAAAGGGCCAAATAATGACCTCCCGCAAAGTGTGAGTGCCCTAAACCATACAGGTTTAAACACAAATGCCATTAGCAATAGTGAGGGAGAAAAAATGAAAGTTGAAAGGGGTAATAGCTTTTTGGATATGAGCAACATCATTTATTCGGAAGCCATTGACGTTACCAGAGTGGAACCAGGCGAACTTGAAGATAATTCGAGCAATTGGGATTATTATATCATAGTGGGGGTATTTAAAAATAAAACCAATCTAAGAAACTATCAAAAATATTTATTTGAAACGTTTAGTGAACCAACCCAAATGATGGTTAATCATCAAAATTATTACTACCTCTGGACCAAAAAAATTACCACTAATTCAGATGCTTCTACTGAAATCGAGCGTATTTCAAACTCAAGGTTTAAGAATTGCCTCGTTGGTAATCCATGGCTTTGGCGAGAGCCAAGGAAATAATCAAAACCCATTCCTATTTATTTTCTTTAACGTTTTGGGCATAAAAAAAGCACCCGTTTGTGGCGGATGCTTTACTAATTTTGAATAGAAGAGGTTATTTATCCTACTTTTACATTTACTGCATTGATACCTTTCTTACCTTGCTCAACTTCGAAGCTTACGGTATCATTCTCGCGAATGGTATCGATTAATCCTGAAGAATGAACGAAGATGTCAGCACCACCATTGCTTGGTGAGATGAATCCGAAACCTTTTGTTTCATTGAAAAATTTAACTGTTCCTTGTTGTGACATATTATTTAATATTTAAGTTTTAAAAGTGTAAAGGTAATTGAATAATCGATTAAAAAATGATTTTTTTTAAAAAGTGTAAAAATTACGTAAGAATAAAATCCAATTATGAGCCTTAACGGTCTTTAATATGCTCTAATTTTCAATAACATAAGTATCAAAGATTGCGGTCATTTTATCGAATCATATAGGTGTGTGATATAATATTTCGGCTTACTTTGCATTCCTAAACGTTAAATGAAACGCCTTTTTATTTTATTGCTCCTGTTTACAACTACCTATCAATGTGTTAGGGCACAACGGTATTTTAACTTGAGTGGAAAGGTAACCGATTCTACTGGACAATCAATCTCCGGTGCAAATATTCGATTGCGTAATGACAATTTTGGGACAGCAACAGATGACCAAGGCCTCTTTAAGCTTAAGCTCGAAGAAGGGTATTATGAAATCAGTATCTCGGCTGTTGGGTACACGAATCAAACTTTTAAGTCGCCAATAAATAAGGATTTAACCGTGATTTTTGTGCTTATTGAAAAACAGATATCCCTTAAAGAGATATCGGTTACCAAAAAACGATATGATCCTTCATTTGATATTATTCAAAACGTTATTGAGAATAGAAAAACCTTAAATAGGGGATTAATAAATTATAAATGTTTCGGATATATAAAGGCATCTGATAAATTAATAGTGGATACTACTCGTAAAACGAATAGAGGAAAAGCGATAAGTAATCAACCTTTAAATATTGATTCGATTGAATTGGAGCTAAAAAATGTAACGCCCAGCATTCCAGAAATGAATTTTGCAGAAGTTGATTTTACGAAATATTGGGGAGCTCCGCATAATATAAAAGAAGAACGATTAGGGGTTAGAGTATTAGGCGAAAAAAAAGCCTTGTATTTTATAAGTATTACCGAAGGCGAATTTGATTTTTATAAGAATCAAGTTGATTTAGGAAAAATTTCCTCTGTAAAATTTATTTCACCTTTTAGTCCAGGAGCAAATGTGTCGTATAAGTATAAGTTTATTGAATCGTATTATGTAGGCCAACGCAAAATATACCGAATTAAAATTATTCCACGCAAAATTGGCAATGCATTATTTGAAGGAGAAGTAGAAATTTATGATAGCATTTGGGTTATTAAACAAGTGGATTTATCCGTTAATCCAAATCCATTAATTAGGTATAACTCCTTTCGTATTAAACAAAATTATGTGATAGCGAATGATGGATTTGTTTATATCGAAAGTCAAAAGTTTACCTATACCAAGTCTGCCAAAAATGGACATCGTAAAGGAGAAACATCAGTAAACTATTTTGATTATAGCCCAAATCTTATACTGCCAAATCGGTTTTTTGGGAACGAGGTAAGTTATGTATTTGATTCGGCTTATGAGCGCGATGCAATTTGGTGGGATAGCAATCGTAGAGATTCGTTAAGTAAATCGGAAGCTACGTTTGTGCGCTATAGCGACAGCCTTCAAAGTATTAGAATGAGCAAAGGGTATTTAGATTCAATAGATGGGGTTTATAATAAATTAACTTTTTTGAAATTATTTTGGTGGGGGCAAGGCCATGTTAATCGAGAAAAAAATTGCGAATAAATTATGCACCCATAATAAGTATGCTACAACCCGGAAGTATAGGTGGATTTAGAGTAGGATATTATGCCACAATTAATAAAAAATTCGAGAATAGGCAATCTATCCGACTTAATCCCTATGCTCATTATGGTTTTATTAATAACGATTTAAAAGGGTCTATTTTTTTTACACATCTCTATGACCCTGTAAAGCGTCAACGGTATTATGTATATGCAGCTCGCGAATTTATGATGGTTAATCCGTTTGAAGCCTATATTAATATGTTTAGGCGCAGCAATTATTTTGATCAATCGCGCTTGCAACTCGGCCATGAATTTGAGGTGGTAAATGGAATGTATTTTAATACCTATATTACCTTTAGTGATAGACATGATTTGAGTAAATATAAATTTTGGCCTTATGCCGATTCAATTTTTAAAACCAATAATATACCTATTGTATTTAATCCTCATAAATCGGTCGAAATGCGATTTACCCTAAGTTATACGCCAAAGCAACAGTATATTAGGGAGCCTAAGGAAAAAATAATATTGGGAAGTAAATATCCAACCTTTTCTATAGTATATAATCAAGGTGTAAAAGGACTTTTGAAAAGTGGAGTTGATTTTACATACCTTCAAGCATCCATCAATCAATCGATTAATTTAGGGCGAATAGGGATTGGTAAATATTCGATAAGTACAGGCAAATTTTTCGATACCACCATATTGCCTATTGTTGATTATAAGTACCAACGCCGAGGTGATCCATTTCTTCTCAGAAATCCTTTAGGGTCTTTTCAGCTTTTGCCTACAACATTCCCAACCTTTAATTGGTTTTTAGAAGCACATTATTGGCATGATTTTAATGGGTTTTTAACCAGTGGTGTTCCTTTATTAAAAAAGTTAGCCATCAATGCATCTGCAGGTTCATCACTTTTATATACCTATGAAAATAACGTAAAGCATATTGAGGTTTGTTATGGAATTAATAGGGTATTTAGGTTGCTTCGTTCTACCATTAAGATTGGGGTATATTATGCCAATGGGTATAATAATAATGGCAATTTTTATCAAGGCTTTAAATTTTCGCTCGAAAATTATAATGTTCGAGATAATTCCTGGGCTTTTTAGAAAAAGGATAAAGTCAATAAGGCGCAGATAGCAACTAATAAGCACATTGGACTATATATGTATGTATCCATTTTGGCAAATGCATCGTCATTATATTGTTTTGTAAATCCTTTATATTGGAATAACCCAATAGCTCTTAACATGAAAATAATGGCAATGCACCACGTTCCCAATCGAATAAATGTATTGGATATAAAAGCCGCAAATATTCCAGTTTGTGCTAGTGTTATTAGTGTCATTGTAATCAATACAATAAGGGTAGCAAATAGGTTTAAGGGTTTAGGTTTTTTAACTCTTTTACTTTGGTGTGAATTTTGATGGAAAGCAATTTTTAAGCCTAATTTTCCTCCCATAAGCCAATATAAATATAAGGTGCTTAATGCCATTAACACACTTAAGTTAAAAAGTATGGGAAACAAAATACTCATAAGGCCAATACAAGTATACAAAAATTAGGGCGTATACCACTGCATTTTTTTTAGCAGGGATTATTTAAAAGGTCCTAAACTTATTCGTACCAATAAACCCTTTTTACCCTTGAAGAAATGGATGTTAGCACTTCATAGGGAATTGTTCCAAGGTTAATAGCCATATCTTCGATAGATAATTCTTGACCAAAAATCAAAACCTCATCTCCTTCTTGGCATTCAATATTGGTAATATCGGCCATAAACATGTCCATGCATATTTTACCTACGGTTGGTGCTTTTTTGCCATTTATTAATATATGCCAATTTCCATTGCTTAATTTTCGGTTAAAGCCATCTGCATATCCAATGGCAATAATGGCAATACGTCTATCTGTTTTACTTTTAGAATCTAATCCATAACTAATTCCTTCGCCAGCCTTTATGGTTTTTATTTGAGAAATATAGGATTTGAGGCTTCCAGCTTCGCAAAGTTTCGTTCTGTTATAATCAGATGGGTCTATCCCATGTAAGCCTATTCCTAGCCGTATCATATCAAATATTCCTTCAGGGAAATGCAATGCACCTGCGCTATTCAAAATGTGCAGAATGGGTTGGTTTGGTAATTTTTTTGATAAGATATCGGCCGAATATTTAAATAACTTAATTTGATCTTTCGTATAATCTCTTAAATTTTTTTCATCGCTCCCCGCCAAGTGGCTAAAAATACTCTTAACCTCTATAATAGGATGCTTTAGTATTTCATTACACAATTGCTCAAGATCATGAGGAGCAAACCCTAAGCGATGCATTCCGGTATCAATTTCGATATGCATTCCGTAATTGCTACCCCCATCGTTTTCACAGGCTTTAATAAATGCGTGCAACACACTAAAACTATAGATTTCAGGTTCTAGTTGGTATTCAAACATGGTATCAAAGACCCTTTCATCAGGATTCATAACCATAATAGGCTTTGTTATGCCTTTTTGTCGTAAAGCTACACCTTCATCAGTATAGGCCACTGCCAAATAATCTACCCCATCGTCTTGTAATAATTTTGCCACTTCAAAACTACCCGAACCATAGGAATAGGCCTTAACCATACCCATGGTTTTAGTGTGTTTGGGCACTAATGATTTAAAATATCTGAAATTGGCTTCAATAGCCGATAGGTTTATTTCGAATCGGGTTTGATGAGATTGTTTTTCAAGCAATTTAACAACCTTTTCCAATCCGAAATTTCTAGCCCCCTTTAATAATATGGTTTCATTTTTAAAGGATTTTAGTTCAAATTTGGAAAGAAAATTTTCAGTGGTGGGATAAAAGATTTTATTCGGAATATGGATAAGGGCTGCATGAGCATTTAGTTCAGAACCAATGCCAATAAAACGAGTAATTCCTTTGGCAGTCAAAATAGAATTTACCATGGAATAAAGTTCAGCGGATGTTTTTTCGGTTTGTAAAATATCCGTTAAAATAACTGTTCGGTTTCTTGAATTCTCTTGGCGTGTAATTAAATCAACCGAAATTTCTAATGATTTAATATCTGAATTATATGTGTCGTTTATTAATACCGTGTTATTAATGCCTTCAATTTTTTGAAGCCGCATTTCTACAGGCTGCAATTCAGATAATTTTTTAAATATAAATTTGGGTTCAAATCCTAAATGCAAAGCGGTAAGCAAGCAGGTGGCCGAATTCTCGACCGATGCTAAATCATCAAAGGGTATGCTATAAACGTAAGTAAAGCCTTTGTATACCGCCCTTATTTTTTTGTCGGGTAATGGGGTAATAAATAAATTGGCGGTTTTGCTAGTCAAACTCCATGTGAGCAGCTCTCGTGTAGGATTGTCCTGTTTCCAATTGCGTAAAAATTCACCCACTTCATAGTTGCCTTCTTTGGCAATCAGCACCTTACAATTTTCAAATA
>CANMPY010000015.1 GCA_947499775.1 Bacteroidota bacterium
TTGCCCGAACATTGGCAGTGGAGCCAACGGTTATTTTAATGGACGAACCTGCATCGGCCCTCGACCCTATTTCGTCGGCTAAGGTAGAAGAACTAATTTATGAATTAAAAGAACATTATACCATTGTAATTGTTACGCACAATATGCAGCAGGCAGGTCGGGTTAGCGATACCACTGCATTTTTTTATATGGGCCAATTAATAGAACACGACTATACAAAAACTATATTTACCAATCCAAAAAATGAACGCACCCAAAACTACATTACGGGTCGTTTTGGATAATATTAAATACTAAAATAAGGAAGCTGATTTTCAAATTAAACCATTAACCCATTTTCAAATTAAAACATGTCACATTTAGATTTAGAATTAAGCCAATTAAAAGCAGATACCCTTAAAATGTGGTCTATGGTAAATTTGCAATTACACAAGGCCAAAGAATCTTTATTAAACTTGGATAAAGATTTGGCCCGTGAAGTAATTCAAGGCGAAAAGCGAGTGAATGCCACCGAATTAAAAATAGACCAGGATTGCGAAAATATTTTTGCTTTGTTTAATCCAGTTGCTATCGATTCGCGTTTTGTTTTGGCAGTTTTAAAAATAAACAATAATCTAGAACGAACCGGAGATATTGCCGAAGGCATTGCCAAATTCGTTATCAATGTTAACCATACTTTTGATACCAATTTATTAGAAATAGCTCGGGTTGTAGAAATGTTTGAAGCAGCTATATCTATGATGAATGAAGTGATGGATGCTTTTGATAAAGAAAATACTACCATTGCACGAAAAATATTTCAGAAAGATGAGCTGTTAGATGAAATAAATAATAAAGCCACTTCAACCATTGCCAGTTACTTGGTTCAGAATAAAGAAAATATCGAACCTGCCTTGTATTTATTATCCGTAATTCGAAAACTGGAACGGGTTGGCGATCAAGCTAAAAATATGGCTGAAGAAATTATTTTTTATGTAGAAGCCAAAGTAATAAAGCACCGTTCGCTAGCCGAAAAAAAGAAATCCTAATTACTACAAATCGACTGTTTTAGTAAATCTATTTTTTTTCAAGCACTTTTTCCCAATACCCCACATCTATCCACTGGTTAAATTTATAGCCCACTTCTTTAAACTGGGCTATTTTTTCGAACCCAAACTTTTCGTGTAGGGCCACACTTTCTGGATTTGGCAGCGAAATGCCACCAATAATTGCATGAATCTCTGTGCTATTTAACGTATTCAAAAGGTCGGTATATAATTTCGACCCTATTCCACTTCCCGAATATCCATTTCTTAAATACACCGAAATTTCTACCGAAAACCGATAGGAACACCTCGATTTCCATTCTCCAGCATAGGCATACCCAACAATTTCGCCTTCATGCTCATAAACAATCCAATTGTATTTTCCTAAAACTAGCGTAATTCTTTGGGCCATGTCCTCAGCCAAAACACACTCCTCTTCAAAGGTTACTATCGTATGTAATACATAATAATTATAAATATCACAGATGGCTTGGGCATCTTCGGGTACGGCATTTCGAATCATTATACTATAAATTTTCGGCTACAAATATGCTGCAATACTCTTTTATACTATCCCTAACTTTTCTAAACTCAGCTTTTATTTCCTCATTACTCCCTTTGGCCTTGGCCGGATCAGGAAAATTAGAATGAATTTGCTTGGCTTTGGATGAAAAAATTGGGCAATTCTCCTTTGCATTATCGCAAACTGTTATCACAAAATCAAAATCTAAATGATTGTATTCATCTACGGTATTCGACGTATGATTTGAAATATCAATTCCATCGTCTTTCATTATTTCAATGGCCAATAAATTTACACCATGCGTTTGGATTCCAGCACTGTAAACTTCGGCAGTGCCTTTGGCAAAATGACGTAAATACCCTTCGGCTATCTGACTTCGACAGCTATTTCCAGTACACAAAACAAGTATTTTTTTCATAAATTCACAGTATTAAGCGGCTTGATGTTTACCATTATATACTTTTTTCTTTAACCAAAAAGCTAATTTTACTAATAGTATTAATACAGGTACTTCTACCAAAGGACCTATTACTCCGGCAAAAGCTTGTCCGCTATTGATACCAAACACTCCAATAGCCACCGCTATGGCCAACTCAAAATTATTGCCAGTAGCAGTAAAGGAAATAGCTGCATTTTCGGCATAATTTGCTCCTGCTCGTTTGGCTACAAAAAATGTAAGTGTAAACATAATGGCAAAAAAGATAACCAACGGAATAGCAATCCGAAGAACATCCATAGGAATTTGAACTATAAGTTGACCTTTAAGGCTAAACATGACGACTATGGTAAACAATAAAGCAATTAAAGTTATAGGCGAAATAAAGGGAATGAATTTGCTATTAAACCAATCCTGCCCTTTTACTTTGGTCAATACAATTCGAGACATAACGGCTGCCGCAAAAGGAATTCCCAAATAAATACCAACCGTTTTTGCAATTTCTACTATTGTTATATCAATAGGCAAGCCTGTTATGCCAAATAAGGGCAACATTATTTCAAGATAGAAATATGCATATAAACTAAAAAAGCACACTTGAAGCAAACTGTTTATTCCAACAAGTCCAGCCACGTATTCACGATTTCCTTCGGCTAGTTCATTCCACACAATAACCATGGCTATACATGGCGCTATCCCAATTAATATAAGGCCAGTCATGTATTCGGGGTAATCTTTTAAAAAGAATATGGCCAAAGTAAACATCAAAAATGGACCTATAATCCATGTGATAAAAAAAGAGATAAAAAGTAATTTTAGATTGCCCAAAACGATTGGAATTTTTTCGAACCTTACCTTTGTTAGTGGCGGATACATCATTAATATCAACCCTAAGGCTAACGGAATATTTGTGGTTCCACTCGAAAATGAATTAATAAACCCTGACGATTCAGGAATTAAGAACCCAATAAGCACGCCAATGGCCATTGCTAAAAAAATCCATAGGGTGAGGTATTGATCCAAAAAACCGAGTTTTTTTCGTGTATTTGTCATTCTTTATTTTTTTTTATTATCAATTTAACAGCACCCTCCACCAGGAGTACAACACCCATCGGTAGTATTTCCTAGATCAATCATTCGGAGTTTCTTTTTCTCAGGGACTATTCCACATTTATCAGCCGCCAAACAATTGGTTTGGGTGGGCACAAGAATAAAGTTTTCATCCTTAAAATTTAAGGCATATTTCCCTACGGTTTCCGTTTGGTACTCCACTTCAATATCCAAATCATCATCACCTAAAAGGCTGTTTGAAAGGTTCAAAATAGAAAGAAACCCTTCAGGAGTTAGCCTATGTTCTATATCCTGAGCTACCCAAATCTGAATATTGGCTGCTTTAGTGGTTCTAATTGTAGAACCACAATCCATGAAATGTTTAGTAATTAGCCCAACTTCGGTAATATGAAAATGTTTAGCTACATAATAACCATTAGGCTGCACAAAGTTTAGGTCCTCAATAGTTAGGAGCTTCGTTTTAAGTTCTGATAATTTCATAAGTCTATATTTTTAGGTTTGATGTTGGTATAACAGCATTTATTTTTTTTAAGGTCATAGGTATTAAAAAAGCCATTGAGGTATCCTTTAAACTTATGCCAAACTTCATCATCAATACAATAACAAATAGCGTTTCCGTCAACGCTACCTTTAATAATACCAGCATTCTTAAGTTCCTTGAGATGCTGCGAAACCGTAGGTTGCGCCAAAGGCAATTCATTTACAATATCACCACAAATGCACTTTTCTGTTTTTAATAAATAATCAATAATGGCAATGCGAGCAGGATGGCCCAACGCTTTAATCAGGACCGCTAATTCATTTTGCCTGTCGGTAAAATATTCAGTTTTGGTTGCTCCCATATTTATTCATTGCAATATTACAATATTAAATCATACAAAAAAATAATTATTCAATTAAACCTCGTGACTATAAAATATTTGAACGTGCTTTGCAGTGGTCAAACAAAACACCTATGGAAAATTTAGAGATTGGAAAAATAAATACACTTAAAGTCATTAAAGAATTAGATTTTGGAATTTATCTTGACGGATTAAATGAAGGTGAAATTTTAATGCCAAGGCAATATGTCCGCGAAGGCACAAAGCCTGGCGATTACTTGGATTGCTTCATTTATTTTGACTCGGAAGATCGTATTATAGCAACCTCTTTAATTCCATATGCGCAAGTGGATGAATTTGCTTACTTAAAAGTGGTATCTGTAAATCCAACCGGCGCATTCCTCGATTGGGGATTAGCCAAAGATATTCTAGTCCCTTTTAGGGAGCAAAAAATGGAAATGGGTGAAGGGCGCAAGTATATAGTTTATGTATATTACGATGAACCATCAAAGCGAATAGCTGCTACTGCAAAGGTTGAAAGATACCTCAATCTTGAGCCTCACGATTACATAGAGGGAGAAGCCGTAACTATATTAATCTACCAAAAAACAGACATTGGATACAAGGTTATAGTTAACCAAAAGCACATTGGGGTTATTCATACAAGCGATATATTTATGAGCTTAGACCTTGGTATGGAAATGGTGGCCTATATTAAAAAAGTGAAGGACGATGGAAAAATTGATTTATTAATTCATAAACCTGGATATGAAGCTATAGATGAACTTTCGCAATTTCTACTCGATAAACTTAAAAATAAAGGTGGATTTCTTGAGCTAAACGACAAAAGTCCTTCGGAGCTCATTTACCACCAATTGGCTATGAGCAAAAAAACATTTAAAAAAGCAGTTGGGTCATTATATAAGAATAGGCTTATTGCCATTGAAGAATCAGGTATAAGGCTAATTGAACAAAAAGCTTAAAATTAAAAAAGGCCTCAATCGAGGCCTTTTTTAATTGAATATGTTTAATGCCAACGCTTTGGTTTGGTTATTCGGTGAATATACCCCAACTGGGCTTGAATAGCAGAATTTTTCATTACAGGATATTTTACACCGTCTACAAATGCTCTATTGCTATTAAAATTTCCTAAACCTAAAAGATACCGACCGTCAACAGTCAATTTTCCTACTTTACTAAGATTGAATGAAATACCAGTTCCAAATGCTAAACCAAAATCGATTGCATTAAATTTGGTATTTTTTCCACTTACTTTAGGAATAATAGTGGTTGATTTATTGCCATCCAAATCTACTAAATAGTCTTTAACGCTTGTAGAAATAGTATTGGCAATACCATATCCAAAATATCCGCCTCCATATAAATGGATTCCAACAATATTTTCGGTAAAACGATATGGCACTAACTTTTCTGATTTAATTGGAATTTCAATATTAACAAACAGCGGAACCTGAACATAGCTCAGATCGTATAAAACCTCTGTAGTTGTTGTTGTTTTGCCTATAGTTGGGTCATCAACTAGCACAACTTTTTTAGATTGTGCACCCATTTGCGAATAAAGAATATCCGTTTGCAATCCAAAAGTATTCGAAAAATTAAATTTCAAAGTGGCTCCACCATTAATTCCAATCTTTTGTTCAAAAGAGGTTTGGGTAAACGTTGCCGACACATTAGCAAAGTTCAATCCTACTTTTGCCCCTAAATATAATTGGGCCCTTGACAGAAAAGATGTGGCCATAATTAAGGTAAATATTACTAGCTTGTTTCTCATGATAAAATATATAAGTTTACAAACCTAATCAGAAATTTAAATAATGCAAAAAATAATAACACTTATTTTGTTGTTTAGGGTTGGTATCTTTGCAATCTAACATTAAATTTAGGTAATTAATAACACCCGCAGTGCCTCTAATTTTTAAAAACGTATACTAAATCTATTTAATAGGATCTTAAACAAATGAAACTTCGAGCCGAACATCTTGTAAAACAATATAAAAGTAGAAAGGTTGTCAATGACGTTTCCATTGAAGTGAATCAAGGCGAAATAGTTGGGCTACTTGGCCCTAATGGCGCTGGCAAAACAACTACATTTTACATGACCGTAGGATTAATAAAAGCTGACCAAGGCCGCATATTTTTAGATGATACCGAACTTACCAAAATGCCCATGTATAAAAGAGCGCAATGTGGCATTGGGTATCTGCCACAGGAAGCTTCTGTATTTCGCAATTTAACTGTAGAAGAAAATATTTTGGCCATATTAGAAATGACGTCGTTAAGCAAAACAGAACAAAGGGACAGGCTAGAGACCTTAATTGACGAGTTTCATTTATCAAATGTTCGAAAAAACAAAGGAGCAGTACTCTCAGGAGGCGAACGTCGCCGTACGGAAATAGCACGTGCTTTGGCCGTAAATCCAAAATTTATACTTTTAGACGAACCATTTGCTGGTGTTGATCCTATTGCTGTTGAAGACATTCAAGCCATAGTAAAAAAACTAATCAACAAAAATATTGGGGTTTTAATTACCGATCATAATGTACACGAAACCCTAACCATTACCGATAGGGCTTATTTATTATTTGAAGGTAAAATATTAATGGCCGGTACAGCCGAACAACTTGCAGCCGACCCTATTGTTAGAAAAGTTTATTTAGGCCAAAATTTTGTATTGCGTCAATAGTTCTATTGAATACTTAAGCTTCCTCTTGCCTGCAATCCACTTTCCGATTGTATGAGATAAGAATATAAGCCAGCAACCAATTCTCCCCGTTCTAATATAATTTTATCAGCATGGTAGTGATGCTGTGTGTTTACCAATTGCCCTTTGGATGTATAGAGATGCAATAAAAAGGCCTCTTTCTTTAAATTAGGAAATACAAATGTTGCTTCTGTTACCATAGGATTGGGAAAAACGCGCACATCATGCCCTTTTTTTAATGCGCTTATTCCCGTACCCATATCGGCTATCGACACCATAAAATCATCCATTATCCATCCGCTTTTTTCCGATGGCATACTATCGCTTATAAAATGAAACCGAAGGTAAAGGGGGTTAGGAGGATGTATAAATAATGGAACCAGCCATACCCATTGAATACGTGAATATATCCAATTTTCTTGGGTACCCGAAAATCCATACAACCCTCCGCTTAAACTATCCTTTTGTTGGTACATATTTTCAACGAAGAACATCATTGGATTATGTACTTTTTTTTCATCTATTACATTATTCCAATTTCTGCCACTATCGTACGAAACCTCAATATAGCCGCCATCTTTAAGCGAATCGGTCTGAAACTTATGCTTAAAACTCACAATCACATTTGGATACCATTTTGGTAACACCATATCAAAATACGAATGCGTTGCATTTGGATAACTATTTATCGAGTCGGTCATTATCGCATAAGGCAAAGAATGAGCAGTTCCAAAAAATGATTTTCGAGGTTCACCTATTTGCCAGAGGGTATTCAATGAATCGGTAAATCGAATAAGAGGACTAGCGCTACTAAAATTGCAGCTATCCTGATCATAAATCCCTTTAAATGGGTGTATTTGACCATAGGTCGATTGAGAAAACAACACAATTAAAAACAAAAATTTTAATGGCTTCATAAATTTACGTGATTAAGAATATCAAAGCTAAACCTTTAATTCCAAACATCTAAAACATATAGACTTATTTATCGGTCAAAAGCCAAACGCATTCCTAAAGAATCGGTATTTACTCGGCTTCCGTCAAAAACTTTTTTCCCATTAACAAATGTACTGTGTATGGACGAGGAGAAAGTGGTATCTTCAAAAGGCGACCACCCGCATTTATATAAAATATTATCTTTGGTTACCGTATACTTTTGATTTGGATTAATAAGAACTAAATCGGCAAAATAGCCTTCACGCAGATAGCCACGACTTACAACCTTAAAACAATCTGCCGGTGCATGGCACATTTTTTCAACTAACCTTTCAATCGTAATCATTCCATTTTTTGAATGATCAAGCATCTGTAGCAAACTGTGTTGCACCAATGGTAATCCAGATGGAGCCTTTAGATAAGCATTATTTTTTTCGTCGAGCGTATGTGGCGCATGGTCGGTAGCTACAATATCGAGCAAATTATCGTTTAATGCTTTCCACAGTGCAAGGCGATCATCTTCTTCTTTTATTGCAGGATTGCATTTTATTTTGTGGCCCAATCGCTCATAATCATTAGCATTAAACGTAAGGTGATGCACACACACTTCGGCCGTAATGCGTTTATCGCTCAGTGGGATATCATTAACAAATAAAGCAATTTCGTCTTTAGTACTCACATGATAAACATGAAGGCGAGTATTAAATTTATTAGCCAATTGAACAGCAAAACTCGACGACAGTAAACAGGCTTCCCTACTTCGTATTTCGGGATGAAAACGCGCCGATAAATTCTCTCCATATTGCCCTATATAATGCTGCGTATTCTTAATAATTGTAGCCTCATCTTCGCAATGTGTAGCAATTAGCAATTCGCATTTAGAAAATAACTGCTCCAATGCATAAGGATTATCTACAAGCATATCGCCGGTAGATGAACCCATAAATACTTTTACACCACATACCGTTTTAGAATCGGTTTTGAGCACCTCTTCCAAATTAGAATTGGTGGTACCCATAAAAAAAGAATAATTGGCGGGCGAACAGTGCTTGGCAATTTCATATTTCTGTTCGAGCAATTCCTGAGTCACTGCATTGGGAAATGTATTTGGCATTTCCATAAACGTTGTAGTTCCTCCTGCTACTGCCGCAGCCGACTCCGTTGCAATTGTTGCTTTATGGGTCATGCCTGGTTCTCTAAAATGCACTTGATCATCAATAACACCCGGTATCAACCATAGGCCATCTGCATCTATTACCTCATAATTATTGTCGCTTATTCCTTGTGAACTTATTTGTTCAATGTGGTTATTTTTAATAAGTAAATCGCCAGTAAAAGACTGTCCTTCGTTTATGATTAAAGCGTTTTTTATTAGAATAGGTTTGAGGCTCATGTGAATATTTATGCAAACCAACTCTAAATTATTATCTAACCCAAACTTAGATGAATTAATTTTGAAGTTTCATGACTAAATACAGATCAATAATAAATAAATTTACCGTTCGCGTTTATGGTATTTGTATACAAAATGGAAAAGTATTGATGGTTAATGAGAATTTAAACGGAATAGCCTTTACTAAATTTCCAGGTGGAGGGCTCGAGTTTGGTGAGGGTTTATTAGAAGCATTAGCCAGAGAAATAAAGGAAGAATTAGGTATTGAATGTAAAATTAATACTCATTTTTATACTTCCGATTTTTTTCAGAAAAGCGCTTTTAATCCTACTGAGCAATTAATTTCTGTCTATTATCTGATTACATTATTTGAAATACCACCAATGGAAAAATTTCCACTTAGGGTATTGCAATCCCCAAACCATAGCCTCGAATTTTTTTGGGAAGATATAAATTCGTTAAGCGAAACCATGGTTACCTTTCCCATCGACAAAACTGTAGTCGGAAAATTAAAGTCATTAATACTCAATTAACCTCCATTTTTAACTTAACTATCTGATATTTAAATACTAAAAATTAATTAGAAATGTCAAATAGTGTATTTGGTTCCGTTAATTTTGCCCCTTATTATTTTTATAACGTCACTTTTTGTTATGAAATAAAAAGTAGCTATTTAATATACCCTTGTCATTGAATTTTAACACCTAAGCGCAGCCAACCTTGTCAGTGAAACAAAATAGTAGTACACATCATATTCCATTTAACATGGCTGGAATGCTTATAGCCATTGGAATAATATATGGCGATATAGGAACCTCACCCCTTTATGTGTTCAATGCCATTATAGATCAACGAGAAATTACCGAAAAATTAATTTTAGGGGCATTGAGTTGTGTATTTTGGACCCTAACCTTACAAACCACTTTAAAATACGTTATTCTTACACTTCGAGCTGACAACAATGGCGAAGGGGGCATATTTTCACTTTATGCCTTAATAAAACGACGCACAAAATATATGCTCATTCCGGCTATAATAGGAGGAGCAGCTTTATTGGCCGATGGCATTATTACCCCACCTATTTCGGTTGCATCAGCTGTTGAAGGTTTAGAATCGCGAATACCTAATTTACCTACTGTTGGTATAGTGGTTATAATTCTAAGCTTATTATTTATTATACAACAATTTGGAACCCGAGCCGTAGGTAAGTCATTTGCTCCAGTTATGGTCTTATGGTTTTGTATGCTTGCCGTATTGGGTATATCTCAAATTATTACTTTTCCAGAAGTATTTAGGGCATTTAACCCATACTACGCATTTGATCTATTAAAAAATTACCCTCAGGGGTATTTGCTTTTGGGTGGGGTATTTCTTTGTACCACGGGAGCCGAAGCTTTGTATAGCGATTTAGGCCATTGTGGTCGTAAAAATATTCGAGTTAGTTGGCTATTTGTAAAGAGTTGCTTGATTCTTAATTATTTTGGCCAAGGAGCTTGGTTGCTAAAACATCAAGGAGAACTGCTTGGCGAGAGAAGAGTATTTTTTGAAACTATGCCTCCATGGTTCTTAATTCCTGGCGTAATAATAGCCACGTTAGCAGCTATCATTGCCAGTCAAGCTTTAATTACAGGATCATTCACCTTAATTAGCGAAGCTATACGACTTGGTTTCTGGCCAAAAATGCGTGTTGTATATCCTACTGAGCAAAAAGGTCAAACCTTTGTTCCCACCATAAATGTTATTTTATGGGTTGGATGTGTATTCGTCGTTTTATTTTTTAAAGAATCGAGTAAAATGGAAGCAGCCTATGGCCTTGCCATAACGCTTTGTATGCTTATGACCACCCTGCTTTTTGCAACCTATTTAAAAGCACGACTAAAAATAAATGCGCTGGTGGTTGGCTTATTTTTAGCCACTTTTTTAATTATCGAAGGAGCCTTTCTTTATGCAAACCTTCATAAATTTTGGCATGGTGGTTACATCTCCTTGTTAATGGCTGCCGCCTTAGTAACGATAATGTTGGTATGGTATAGGGCGCGTCAGATCAGAAACCAGTTGGTTGAATTTGTAGAGTTGAATCAATTTATTCCAATGCTCGAAAAATTGAGCAACGACCATTCCTTTCCAAAATATGCCACCAATCTTGTTTTTTTAACCAGCAGTGAACGGGTGGATAGAGTAGAAAAAAAGATTATCTATTCCATTTTCGAAAACAAGCCAAAACGGGCCGACGTATATTGGTTAATTCATGTGGAAGTAACCGACCAACCGTATACCTGCGATTATAGTGTAAATCATATTGTGGCCAATGATATCATCCGAGTTGATTTTAAATTAGGATTTAGAGTTGAACAAAAAATTAATATTCTGTTGCGAAAAGTTATTGAAGAAATGATTGCGTCAAATGAATTGGATGTAGAAATGAAATACCGCACACAATACAGTTTTATTGGAGGCGATTTCAGATATGTAATCATTAAAAAAGAATTCTCGTACGAAAATAAAATGCGTTTCTTTGATAAACTATTGGTGTATGGCCATTCTGTTATAAAACGATTTGGGCAAACCGAAGAGAAAGGATTTGGATTAGATCAGGCCATCGTTACAACAGAGTCGTACCCATTAATTTTTAACCGAAAAGTTAAAGATTTTCCATTAAAAAGAATTGACAGCCAGCATACACATTAAAAGATAAGATAATTATCAGTGTACATTAAGAACACATAAAATCCAAATCCAAACATTACCGAAAATCCACTGCATCCAATCCAAAACGACTTTCGCTCCGAATTTCTGTTTAATTCTATGTCGGTATACTGAGATGAACCTAAAGGGCCGCAACACAAGCCCGAACAAAAGGGTTTGATTTCCAAATCGTAGAGTGTAAATTCGGCTGTATCGGATGGATGTAGGCTAATGAATTTGCTAAGCGTTTGGTTTGCAGTATTTGTTTCTATGTCCTTAAAATCAATAGCAAGCTGGTGTGTATCATACCAAAATTCATTTTGGGCGCACGCATGTTTACTAGAAACACTAAGCCCTATAAATAAAAGTAATCCAATTGCTTTCATCTTGTACACCATTCAAAAGTAGGCAATGCCATTTAAAATAAATATTCAGAAAATAAAGTTTACTATTAATAATGCTTGTATAAACGCTTCTTGGTCAAAAAATTGATTAAGAAATACATCATACTAAAGAACTACCCCAAATTAAACGGCATAAAAAAAGCTGTCGAAGTAACCCCCGACAGCTTTTTTAATATAATTTTAAGATTATTAAAACGTTACCGTTGTACGACCTAATGGTATACCTGCTATTAAAACAATTACAAACATGGTTGAAAATCCATAATAGAATGATTGTTTTTCTTCGTCTGATTTATCGCGGTTAGGCATTAAATAAAGAAGGGCTCCAACTGGGCAGCATAAAAACCCCCAAGCAAAAGCAACCCAATCCATATCGCTAATGGCCGAATTTGGTGCTACAGAAATATGGTTAGTTAAGTTAAGATTTCCTTCGAACGCAGGATTCTTTGAAAGTTCAGTAAATGAAACATTGTTTTGATCTACATAAGCAGATACATCATTCAATTGATTAAATTCAGTTGCTAATGCATCTTTGTCGTACGAAAATTCAGTGTTTCCTGCAAAAGAATATGCTGAAACGGTCATGAACAATAGTGAGTAAATTAGTTTTTTCATTTTATTTTTATTTAAGTGTTCAATAATACTAACCTTAATTGAAATATCAAAATTATTATTTAATTTTTAAACTGTTTTTTTTAGCCCCTATTAAACGGAATGGCCCTATTACAAAATACTCAATGACACAATTGTTGCAGCATAAAAAACAACATAGGCTACTGCTCCCGCAATTACGCTACTTACTACACCCGCAACAAAGGAATTTTTGCTATTCTTATCCTTATCGTCGTTAATAGCAACTGTAAATATTCCTATTGGCCAGCAACAAAACCCCCAAGCAAATGCACCCCAATCCACTTCGTCTAATTTTAGATTAGGTTTCAGGGCTAATGAATTGGTCAATTCTAAATCGCCTTCGAAAAGATTCAATTCTGATACTTGCGCATACGATAGATTTGTTTTGTCTAAATAACTCGAAAGGTTATCTAAGGTGCGAAATTCGCTTTGTAATTCACCTTTATCATATTCAAATTCTGACACGGATGCTACGCTTACAAAAGAGATAACCATACAACATAGAAGATAAAATATATGTCTCATATTCTTAATTTTTTAACAAACTTATTCAAATAAAAAATACCAAACAAGCATAAGTTACGATTATTATTAATTGTGTTAGCGTAAATGTATTGGCAATTTCAAACTAGATTAAAATTTGAAGTTGGGATGAAATATATTTGCACTAAACTATGCTACGAACCCATACTTGCGGAGAACTTCGCATTTCAGATGTTGGAAAAGAAATAATTTTATGTGGATGGCTACAAAAAAGCCGTGATATTGGAACAATTGGCTTCATTGACTTGCGCGATCGGTATGGCATGACCCAACTTGCATTTGACGAAAACAGAAACAAACACGTATTTGATAAGGCGCGCGTTTTGGGTCGTGAATTTGTGCTAAAAGTTACAGGAACTGTTATTGAGCGCATTGCAAAAAATGCCAATATGGCAACTGGAGATATAGAGCTTCAGGTTTCTGCTATTGATGTATTAAATGAATCGAAAACGCCTCCATTTACCATAGAGGAAGAAACCGATGGCGGAGACGAATTGCGAATGAAATTCCGCTATCTTGATTTAAGAAGAGAAACCGTTCGCAAAAACTTAGAATTGCGCCACAAGGTTTCTAAATTTACACGGCAATTTTTGGATCAACAAAATTTTATTGAAGTTGAAACGCCCGTCTTGATAAAGTCGACTCCTGAAGGCGCGCGCGATTTCATTGTTCCTTCGCGCCTAAATGAAGGCGAATGGTATGCCTTGCCTCAAAGTCCTCAAACCTTTAAACAATTGTTAATGGTTAGCGGTTTCGATCGCTATTATCAAATCGTAAAATGCTTTAGAGACGAAGATTTGCGCGCCGACAGGCAGCCTGAGTTTACACAAATTGATTGTGAAATGAGTTTTGTGGAACAAGAGGATATTTTGAACACGTTTGAATCCCTCATAAAAAGTTTATTTAAAGAAATAAAAGG